>JASJFV010000272.1:0-3595 GCA_033791885.1 Gammaproteobacteria bacterium
ACCAGGGCGCTTGTTGCAGGCCATTAAATGCATCGGGCACCGCTTGTGCGATCAATAGGTACATTATTGTCCATATCAGGCCCAGCAGCAGGTAAATACATATAGCACCGACTATTTTGTTATCGTCGATGGTACCGGTAAACAACACCTGACGGGCTGCCAGCCAGGTGGTCCAGATATAAAAAACAAGCATCAGCAGCAGGTGGATGTAACGAAAACCCGCAGACTCGAGAATGAAGCCAATGACGACCACGGCAAATATCGCCACGAGAATGCCTAGCCCCGCCAGGAACCAGTGTTTGGTTCCCTTGAAGCTCCAGATACCGACGGCAAGCATTACTATGGTAGACGATGTTACTACCAACTGCCCCATCTCAGTCTGCACCTGTTCGACTACCGCACCCAGCAAGAGAAAAAAGACCAGGGAAAATAATAGAAAAATGAAATTATTTTGTTCGGAGATATGCTTCACTAACCTGCCTGCAGATATAGAAATACGGTCAATAACTCAGCCTGATATGGTAACCGCCAAACTTCCTGATATTAATTACGCCCTTGTCGAGGATCAGGTACTGCCCCTTGATGCCGAGCAACTGGCCATGGATTTCATGGGTTTTGTCAAAATTAAGCGAACTCACTTTCTCAGGGTATTCAATAACCGGATACTGGATATCGACTGGTTCCGCCGACAACAAGACTTCGACTGCGTCTTCCTTCTGTTCATTCAGGAAAGCATCAAGCTGAGTACCTATTGTGTCGAAAAGCTGGTCTCTTAACGCAGGCAGGTCAATGGCATCCGGCTCTCCCTTCAACATACGACGCCAGTCTGTACGGTCCGATACCTGCTGCCGCAGCAGGTCTTCCAGCTTGCCGGAAAGCAAGCGGGTATTAACACGGAATATCGGCAATGCCTGCGATGCGCCCTGGTCGATCCAGCGTGTCGGCACCTGGGTACCGCGTGTAATGCCAACCTTGGCGCCAGAAGAATTTGCCAGGTACACAATATGATCCTGCATACAATGGGACAGTGCCCATTCCTCATCACGGCAGGTACCGGCAGCAAAATGACAGGTCTCCGGGCGCATGATGCAGTTATCGCATTCTGCCAGGCTGCGCATACAGGGAAAACAATATCCCTGAGAAAAACTCTTGCTGGTCTTACGCCCGCAATGTATGCAATTTATCAGCCCCTTGTATTGCAGCGATATATATTTTCCGATTAGTGGATTAAGGGGAGTGACGATTTTGTTCAACGGCATGCCGTATTCAACCGTCTCTTTAAGGTGCGATTTTAGTTTTCGAAGATTGCCTTCGTGATGCATGGTTCTATCTGTGCTCTTTGCAAATAGTCATCTGTCATTTATAACATACAAAAGCTATTGATTACATGCAGCAAACTTACGTACACACTTCCTGCGAGGTAAGACTGTGCATGTTTGTAGATATTAGCCAACATCAAGTCTGTACCCGATATTCCATCACCTAACTTCCACATTTCCGGTCTGCGCATGCTATTCCAGTACAATCTGTGGCTGCCTGCTGATTTAAGCCACTGAATGCTGTTAAACTACCAGATATCTGGCAGCAATCCTGCCACTATCAAACTCTGAATGCTGGAGAAGCTGGTATGCGTAAATGGCAATGTGCTGTATGCGGTTTTGTTTATGAAGAAGAAAAAGGTTTACCTGATGAAGGCCTTTCGCCTGGCACCAGCTGGGAAGATATCCCTGATAACTGGCAATGCCCGGAGTGCGGTGTCACCAAGGAAGAATTCGAAATGATCGAACTGGATGACAGGTAGCATCTGATCTTTTTCGCATAAACCGAGTACCTGACAGCACCATCGCAGCATCAGTTGATTACTTAGCTAACTTTTAAATCCTGCAAATAACTCTCTCTATGTGCTTTGAGCGCATTAACTGCATAAGCGGAATCCCTAATCTATGAGCCTGGTCACCCTGCGTGATATCACCCTGGGATTTGGTCATCCCACACTGATGGAAAACCTCAACCTGCGGATTGAGGAAGGCGAGCGCATTGCCCTGCTGGGTAGAAATGGCTGTGGTAAATCTACCCTGTTAAAACTGCTGACTGAAGAAATACTGCCTGATTCGGGCGAAATTCAGTTTCGTAGTGGGCTAGTGGTAGCACGCATGAGCCAGGAAGTGGCAGATGAAATATCCGGGAGTAACTATGCTGTAATCGCTTCCGGCCTGGGAGAAATCGGCCAGCACATAAATGACTATCATCATAGTAGTCAGCAAACGGATGACGCCGCCATGCAGCGAATGCATGATGCCCACGAAAGGATTGACGCAGCGAACGCATGGCATTACATCCAGCGTATAGAAATCGTACTGGCAAAACTACTGCTCAACGGTGCGGATGATTTTCGCTCATTATCAGGTGGCCAGTCACGTCGCGTACTGCTTGGACGTGCTTTGGTGCAGGAACCGGATATCCTGCTGCTAGATGAACCGACCAACCATCTTGATATCAGCATGATCGAATGGCTGGAAGACTTCCTGCTTGCGCAGAACACCACCTTGCTATTTGTCTCTCACGACAGGCGATTCGTACGTCGCCTGGCCAGCCGGATTATTGAGCTTGAAAGAGGACAACTGACATCATGGCCGGGTGACTACGATGAGTATCGTAAGAATCGTGAACAGATGCTTGCTGCGGAACTCAGGCAGGAATCTGAACAGGATAAAAAGCTTGCGGCAGAAGAGAGCTGGATACGCCAGGGGATCAAGGCACGGCGAACACGCAATGAAGGACGCGTCAGGGCATTGGAGGAACTGCGCCGTCAACGCAAGGCACGGCGTGAACGTGTGGGCAATGCAAACATCGCGATTCAGCAAAGTGAACGTTCCGGGAAAATAGTTATTGAAGCGGAAAATATCAGCTATGCCTATGACACGCAGCCGATCGTGGAGGACTTTTCTATCACCATCATGCGTGGTGACAAACTGGGGCTGCTGGGCCCGAATGGTGTCGGCAAGACGACCCTGCTACGTTTGTTACTCGGAGAACTGGAGCCCCAAAAGGGCAAGATAAAACATGGCACTCGCCTCGACATCGCCTATTTCGACCAGAAGCGTGCCCAGCTGGATGAAAACACAACGGTGATCGACAGCCTCGCCCTGGGCAAAGACTCGGTAACGGTAAACGGCAGGGAAAAACATGTTATCAGTTACCTGCAGGACTTTCTTTTCAGCCCGGAACGAGCACGCAGCCCGGTAAACGCCCTGTCAGGCGGGGAGAAAAACCGCCTGCTGCTGGCACGAATGTTCTGCCGTCCTTCCAATGTGCTGGTACTTGATGAACCGACCAATGATCTGGATTTCGAAACACTCGATCTGCTCGAACAGTTGCTGGTTGAATATAGCGGCACACTGCTGCTGATCAGTCACGATCGCAGCTTTATCAATGACGTTGTCACTTCAACCCTGTCGTTTGAAGGCAATGGCGTGATAGATTAATATTTCGGTGGTTATTATGACTGGGTACGGCAGCGTTCAACCGCTGCAACAAAAGACAAACCCAAACAAAAAGCGACCAGCCCAAAACAAGCTGCAAAAAAAAAAACCAA
>JASJFV010000273.1:0-7351 GCA_033791885.1 Gammaproteobacteria bacterium
CAGCCGGAAATTGCGCAGACATTATCGCAGTTATCAGGTCAAATACCCGGGCTTGTGTTCACGCCGCATCTCACGCCAATGATCAGGGGCATTCACGCTACACTTTATGCGAAATTATTATTGGATCAGGAATATGACCTGCAGACGCTTTATGAAGACAGTTATGCAGCTGAGCCTTTTGTAGATGTAATGCCGGCGGGTTCTCTTCCCGAAACACGTTCAGTAAGAGGATCAAATCTTTGTCGTGTTGCTCTTTATCGCAATGAGCATAGGGTCATCGTGTTATCTGTTATTGATAACCTGGTGAAGGGTGCTGCCGGGCAGGCGATACAGAATTTTAATCTCATGTTTGGTTATGCTGAGTCTACAGGGCTGGATATTGTCCCGCTGGCGCCATGACCGTATAACGACAGGCAATCCGCGGTAGAACATAGACATTCATCATGCTCAATGATGCACGCACACACCTGGAGATAAGGGAAACGACGGATTCAGTGTGGAAAAGTCGTTTGTTGTCCCTGCTCGCCATTATTTTATTTTTCACTACCATTGCGGCCTATTTTTTCGGCAAGCATCGAGCTGAGTACGAATGGCAGGCGGCAGTAGAAGCCCTGGCGCTGCTAGAAGATGATTTCGCAGCCACTGTAAAAGAAAACAGGTTATTGCAGCAGAGCCTCGAATTTGAGAAAGCCAAAAGCGTCAGGGATGCCCAAATCAAGCGTCAGGCTTATGATGAAATTGCACAGACATTGGCATCGACCAGCAATGAAGTGGCTGATCTGAAAGAAAATATCCGCTTTTATGAGAGCATTATAGCGGACGATAAGAAGAAAAAAGGTTTACAGGTCAAAAGTGCTACGCTGCATGCAGTGCCTGCTGACGATCAATACAGGTACAAAGTAATTATTGTAAATAGTGGTTATGGAAAGAATAAATCAAAAGGTACGTTGATTATTGAACTTGAAGGTTTGCAGGACGGCGAATTAAAAATTATTAAAATCCCGGCTGCAGATAATGAGGATACGACGGCTCTTTTATTCAAATACTATCAGAGGGTCGAAGGCATTATGGCTTTACCTGAAGGCTTTTTGCCCCAGCGGTTACGTGTGACGGCCCGATTGTCGGGTAAAAAGGGTGCAAAAATAGAAAAATGGTACAATTGGGACATATTGGTTAATCCCGACCTGCCAGGAAATGGCTGAAGGTCTTAAAATAACACCATAGAATCATAACAGGAGTTTATTATGCTAGGAAAAAAGCCTGCGCCAGCCGTTGTGCAGAAAAAACCGACAGACAAAATCGATACCTTGATCGGACCAAATACTGAGATTCACGGTGATATCAATTTTTCAGGTGGACTACGTGTTGATGGCAAGCTGTCGGGTAATGTGTCAGCAAAAGATGCAAGCAATAACAGCCTGTTAACGATCAGTGAGCAGGGCGAGGTTAGCGGAAATGTCACTGTACCGCATGTCGTAATCAATGGAATTGTGAATGGTAATGTTTCTTCAAGTGGCAAGGTTTTATTGCAGAATAAGGCAAAGATTGTTGGGGACGTTTATTATACATCGATTGAAATGGAACTGGGTGCGACAGTAAACGGTAATATGGTTTGCGAAACGGCAAAAACTGCCGCCTCACGTAAAGATACCGCTCCAGTGCCGCTGACAAGAGATGAAGTTAAAAAACACAGAGCTTGACCAAAACGCTCAGGATTGAAATAATATAAGTTGATACTTATGGAGTTAATGCTATGGGCGAAGCTGCAACAGAAATTGATACGCCACTGATTTTTACCGATCAGGCGGCAGCAAAAGTAAAGAAGTTAATTGAGGAAGAGGCAAATCCCGATTTAATGCTGCGCGTTTATGTGACGGGTGGTGGTTGTTCGGGTTTCCAGTACGGCTTCTCATTCGAGGAGGCCGAATCTGAAGGCGATACGCGGATAGTGAATGATGATGTCACGTTGATCGTCGATCCTATGAGTTTTCAGTACTTGATTGGTGCTGAAGTTGACTATAAGGATGATCTCGAAGGCTCCAGGTTTGTCATAAACAATCCAAATGCGCAGACAACCTGTGGCTGTGGATCGTCGTTTTCAGTCTGATCAACTGTCTATTTCCAGAGTTCCAAGTTAGACCTGAGTTCCAGCTAGACGGGGTGCAGGTTAGCACCCCTTGCTTATTTGGCGGCAGCCCAGGTAATGTCAGCGTCTCTGCTGATTGCTTTCATCTTCCTGTGATGGATTAAGCGGGAAAAATTCCCCCAAGAATCACCGGGTGGCGGGCACCCGTCACAGCAGGGAGGTTGCCTGCCTGTCTTTCCATGGTGCACCAGGCAAGCCAGGCATAAGCGGTCGCTTCAACATAATCCGGATCCAGGCCGATAGCTTCCGTCGTCAATATTGATGTGTTTGGCAAATGGCGTTTAATGCGTTCAACCAGGTCTTCATTGTGTACGCCGCCACCGCAAAGGTAAATGGCATTGTCATCATAACCTTCACGAATAATATGCAGGGCTATGGTGTGGGCAGATAACTCTGCCAGTGTCGCCTGCACATCCTCCGCATTCATTTCCGTGGCTAACGGGTAAGTTGATTCAAGCCAGTCGAGGTTAAAATAATCTGTGCCAGTACTTTTCGGCGAACTTTTACTGAAATACTTATCCGCGAGCAGTGAATCAAGCATTGCTCTATCTAGCTGGCCGCTGCTGGCCCAGTCTCCATTTTCATCATAGTTGAGACCGCGACAGGATAATGTCCATGCATCAAGCAGGCAATTGCCCGGGCCGGTATCATATCCGGAGACGGTTTCTTTTCTTTTAAGCTGGGGAAGCATCGTAATATTAGCGATGCCACCGATGTTTACGATTATGCGCTGCTGCTCAGGATCAGAAAATACTGCCCGGTGAAAAGCCGGTACCAGCGGGGCACCCTGACCGCCGGCAGCTATATCCCGTGCACGAAAGTCCGCCACAGTTGTTATACCTGTTTTTTCAGTCACAACTGAAGGATTGCCGATTTGCAGGCTATAGGGATTTCTGCCATCAGGTTGATGTCGTATAGTTTGGCCATGACAGCCTATTGCCCTGATGTCGTGGGGCTTGTAAGCTGATTTTGATAGTAGATCTAATGTGACATTCGCATAGATTTCGCCGAGTTCAGTATCAACTGAGCAAAGTGCGTGGAGTGATTCAGTTTTTCCACTGATTAAATTACGCAACTGGCCCGTTATATGTTCGGGGTATTTCGTTGTGAGCATGGAAATAACTTCAAGGCCACCCTTATCACCTATGCGGATTAATACGGCATCGATTGCATCCAGGCTGGTGCCTGACATCAGGCCGACATAATAATTGTCCATTCGAACCTCAGAGTACGTTCAGTGCGAAACAGGTTTAATATTAAATGAGATTTACCTTTCATGATACGAATTGTCCTCAAAAGCATACAATTCGACTTAGCATCGGAAAAGTAAAATACTTATTTGTGGCTTTAGCAAGTAGCTGAATTAACGGCAGTGGACACAGGTGTAAATTTAAAAGCACTCCACCTGCAAGCGGTTAATGATTCGCCGAATATATGGCTTAGCTGCCAGAAGTGTCTGCTCTGACAGCAATGTTCAGGCCGTCTACGCTATCCAGTTGTTCTTCCCAGTAACGTGCAGAACGTTCAAAATCAGCTTTCTGTTCCTGCGCAATTGGCTTGCTGGCAGGTTGCCGGAATGTCAGCGGGTTGACATGCTTGCCGTTGACGCGAAATTCATAATGTAAATGGGGGCCACTGGCAAGCCCAGTTGAACCAACATACCCTATCGTCTGGCCCTGTCTGACTTTCGTTCCTTTCGCAATACCACGGGAATAGCTCGACATATGGGCATAAAGAGTGCTGTAAGTACTGCCATGACTTATTATAACGGCATTGCCATAGCCACCCTTGCGTCCAGCATGAGTAACTCGTCCAGCTGCAGTGGCACGGATAGGTGTGCCCTTTCCTGCAGCGTAATCAACGCCTTTATGTGCACGTGTTTTCTTCAATACCGGATGATAGCGGGCCTTGGTGAAGCGCGAACTTATGCGACTAAACTTGACCGGTGTACGAAGAAAAGCTTTTTGCATACTTTTGCCTTCAGGTGAGTAGTAACGAAGCTCACCGTCTTTGTCTCTGCTGGCAATTGCCCGGTATGTCTTGCCGCTATTTATAAACTCAGCGGCCAGTATGTCTCCATGACTTCTTTTGCTGCCGTTGACATAGACATCTTCAAAGATGAGCTTAAAACGGTCGCCTGGCTGAACGTTGATGGCGAAATCAATATCCCAGCCAAAGATTTCGGTCATATTCATTGTCAGGGTGTCGCTGATGCCGGCAACTTTTGCCGAGGCATAGAGAGATGAAATGATATCACCTTTAACTTTTCTGACATGGGTTGTCGTCGGCAGCTTGTTGCTGACAATTTCATAATTATTGTCATTTCTTATGGCATGTACCCATGTCAGCGGTGAGTCTTCGTAGATGTACTCATCGCCGATATGGCCATCATTACTCAAAATATGCAGTGTTCTGCCTGGGATAAGCTTCACCAGTTGATCGCTGTTATCAGAACGTGCAATCAGGGTGGCTGCGGCCGTATTGAGGCCCAGTCGTTTCAGGATGACATAGAGTGTGTCACCTTTACGTACTGTGCTGGAATTCCACAATTCCGGTGATTTTTTCAGTAATGGAGCGAAAGAAATCCCAGATCCGGTGTGTGCCAGTTCATCCGGCAGTATAGGAGCTGCGTTAATTTCAGGTGTTTGTTGTTTGAAGGTGTCAGGCATGTCGCTGACAAAAGTAACATTTTCGTCCTGCGGCTTTTCGTTGCCAGCTAATGATGTGTCGAAACGCTCTGTTATAACCGTATTGTTGTCAGAAGTCGGTTCGTCCTGCTGGCTGTTGGGGAGAAGTGCAACCGTGGCAAAAATGGCCAGTGGCAGCAGCCAGAATCTGTATCTTACATTTGCAAAGACATTGAAAAAAGCATGGCCGGAATGGTCAAATTCGGTGTCTTTGAAATCTCTATTGTGATTGTAGGTGTTTGGCATCTGACTTTTCATTTACAAAATTATACCCATTCTACTAGTTGTTTAGACCTGGAGCCAGCCTGTCAGGTTTTTTTTCTATACTAATAAACATAGCACATTATTCTGCTTGCATGCCTGTGATACTCTTTGCGTCCCTGTAAACGAGCAAATGCGAGGCGATGCAAATGGTGTCTGTTGATGAGTCACTGACATTAATACAACGAGGTGCCGATGAAATAATCCCGATAGAAGGCTTGATCGAGCGCCTGCAGTCTGGTCGGCCACTTAAAATAAAGGCCGGCTTTGATCCGACTGCACCGGATCTTCATCTTGGGCACACTGTGTTGATTAATAAACTGCGCCAGTTTCAGGACCTTGGCCATGAAATCCTTTTCCTGATTGGTGATTTTACCGGCATGATTGGTGATCCAACAGGCAAGAGTGCCACACGCCCGGCGCTTACCCAGGAGCAGGTGAATGAGAATGCCCAAAGCTACCAGGATCAGATATTCAAGATTCTCGACCACGATAAAACGAATATCGTTTTTAATTCAACCTGGATGGGGAAAATGAGTGCTGCTGATATGATTCAGCTGGCAGGTAAACACACTGTCGCGCGAATGCTTGAGCGAGATGACTTTAGTAAGCGCTATACAGGCGGAATGCCTATCGCGATTCATGAATTTCTCTATCCACTGGTGCAGGGCTACGACTCCGTAGCGATGAATGCAGATGTAGAGCTGGGCGGCACTGACCAGAAATTCAATCTGTTGGTAGGGCGTGAATTGCAGCGACAGTACGGACAGAACCCCCAGGTCATCATTACCATGCCAATCCTTGAAGGCCTGGATGGTGTGCAGAAGATGTCGAAGTCACTTAATAATTACATTGGTATAAATGACAAGCCAGGTGAGATGTTCGGAAAGGTCATGTCAATTTCAGATGATTTGATGTGGCGCTACTTCGAGTTGCTGAGTTTTAAAACAATGGCTGAGATTGATGGTTTCCGGCAGCAAGTGTCGGAAGGAGAAAATCCGCGAGATGTAAAATTCAAGCTTGCTCAGGAGATTGTCAGCAGGTTTCATTCAGTCGCTGAAGCAAAGGCAGCGCAGGATGAATTTATTAATCGTTTCCGAAAAGGTGAAATGCCTGACGACATTGCAGAAATAAGTTTGCAATCAGAGGCGGGCGCACTGCCAATTGCGAATTTGCTCAAAAATGCCGGATTAACGCAAAGCACATCAGATGCTATGCGGATGATACGCCAGGGTGCAGTCAAGATTGATGGTGAAAAGGTGGAAGATACAAAGCTTGCAATCGAGGTGTCCAGTACCCATATATACCAGGTAGGGAAAAGACGTTTTGCTCGTGTAACGGTGATCTGAAAGCGATTTAAAATAAAATTGAAATAATCTCTGGTAAGCTGTTGACGAGAGTTCCGTATTACGTATAATGCGCGCTCCCTTGATGAGGGAGGCAGGGAATAAGTCCCGCAGCATTGTTTCAGAGTGACAGCATTATTAGTTGTTTTTTCACAGTAATTTGGTGGAAATTTCTCAGAAGCAACCGTTTCACATTAATTTCGATTTAAAATGAAATTATTAGTTGACGAAGCTGCAGGCAAGCGTATAATGCGCACCCTCGCTGGCCAGAATGGAGACATTCAGGGCTCGATCTTTTAAAATTTGAAACAAGCAATTGTGCAGACGCTTCTGTTGATTCTGAAGATTTCCAGAAAATGTGAAAAGTCGACAATTTGCTGCATTATGCAGTGAGATACTGACAGGTTCACAAAAAATACAAGTCGTCCCAAGGGGCGCACTCCATGTTTTTAAACTGGAGAGTTTGATCCTGGCTCAGATTGAACGCTGGCGGCATGCCTAACACATGCAAGTCGAACGGAAACGACGAAAACAATCCCTTCGGGGTGAGTCTTCGGGCGTCAAGTGGCGGACGGGTGCGTAACGCGTAGGAATCTACCTTATAGTGGGGGACAACTCGAGGAAACTCGAGCTAATACCGCATAATCCTTACGAGGGAAAGCAAGGGATCTTCGGACCTTGTGCTATTAGATGAGCCTGCGTCGGATTAGCTTGTTGGTAGGGTAATGGCCTACCAAGGCAACGATCCGTAGCTGGTCTGAGAGGATGACCAGCCACACTGGGACTGAGACACGGCCCAGACTCCTACGGGAGGCAGCAGTGGGGAATATTGGACAATGGGCGCAAGCCTGATCCAGCAATGCCGCGTGTGTGAAGAAGGCCTGCGGGTTGTAAAGCACTTTCAGTAGAGA
>JASJFV010000274.1:0-5656 GCA_033791885.1 Gammaproteobacteria bacterium
GCCTGAGACAGTAGAGCCTGAGACAGTAGACCCGCAGATGGTAGAACCGCAGATGGTAGAACCGCAGACGGTAGAACCGCAGACAGTAGAACCGCACACAGTAGAACCGCACACAGTAGAGCCGCAGACAGTAGAGCCTGAGACAGTAGAGCCTCAGACAGTAGAGCCTCAGACGGTAGAACCGCAGACAGTAGAACCTTCCATTGTTACGCCGGCCATGTCTGATAGTCAGAGTGATGCAGTCAGTGCCGAGGCGCCGCAGGCAGAAAGTAGCGCAAAGCCAGAAAAATTAAATAATGATCCCTGGGACACTGTCCTGCAGGGCGTCAATGATAATAAACTACCAATGTCAGAATTTGGCAGTGATATGCAGGCCAAGCAGGCTGTTGAACCCACAGCTGAAGCAGGATTCCCGCCTGATGATTATGATCCAGAGTTCAGTAGCACGGACACTACAGATAAAACTGAATCAGCAGGAGGCAGTGACATGTACCACAATACGGCGACTGGAAATCAGCCTGTAGAACAGAGTTATGGTGCTCAGCAGTCGCTTCAGGATCAGACGTCCTCACAAGGGCTAGAGAGTCCTCGAGGAGTGATGGGTGTTGATAAATTAGAGGATAAAACTAAGTATTTCGCAGCACTGGAAAAAGCCAGGCGACTGCACTGGGATGGTAATACTGTGCCGGCCCAGGCAGAATTCGAAAGACTGATGTTTGAATATCCGGCGATGCCGGAAGCAGCTGCAGATCTCGGTAATTTACTGCTGCAGCAAGGCAATAGAGAAGGCGCAATTTGGGCTTATCAGAACGCGATCCCACGCTATTTAAATTTGCATCGGGAGCAAGAAGCGATTAACCTTACACGATTCGTATCGCAGTATGACCCCGCGATAGCAGAATCACTACAAAAAAAATACTGGTGACTAAACTGCAAACAAAGCAGTGTTTATCAGACCCCATCAAAGGAAAGGAGTAAAAGATGCTTTTAATCAGGCTGTTACGTAACTTATTGGCTATTGTTGGCCTGGCCGCAGTTGTTGTTGCAGGGATGATGTACCCGCAACTGAAGAAGTTTCAGACTGAGTTTGATCCGGGTGCGTTTAACACCTACAAGGAACTCGTAGGGAATGTTATTGAAGCCGGAAATGCGGTTGAAGCTACTACCTGGAAATATAAGTTAGCAGAAGGCGTCTCAATAGATGACGCAATTGAAAGCATGAAGATTGCTGCGAATGACCACAATATTAAAAATGTGGGTGAGCTTCCTCTTTACAAGGAAGTTGAAGCAATGACGGGTACGCCATACAGGCACGCGCAGATTTTTATGTTTTGTAACGCCGCTACTGCGGCGAAAATGATGGATTACAAAGATGCATACTCGGCTTATTTACCGTGCCGGGTAGCTTTGGTTGAAGACAAACAAGGTCAGGCATGGTTATACAGCCTGAATATGGACCTCATGATATATGGGGGCGAACCGCTACCACCTGAGCTCAAGGAAGAGGCCATGAATGTTAAGAGAATCATTCTTGACATTATGCAGAAGGGGGCAGCGGGCGATTTTTAATAAGATAATTGGGGTAACATGAATGGCTAATACAATAAAAAATACGGATGCATTAAGTGCTGACGCTGAGGCGATTGCCGGCGGTGCCGAGTGCATGGGCAGGCTTGCGGATAGTTTCGAAGCCAGCGCCCGCCGTTGGGAATTGATCGTATATCCATCGATGGTTGCCTTTATTCTTCTTGCGTCTTATGGTTTTTACCTGATTTATAACCTGACTCACGATATTGCCGATGTGTCCAAAAGTGTTCGCGAGATGACAGCGGTGGTAACTAAGGACCTGGATCAAATTTCTTACAAGATGTCTGATATTGCATCATCAACTGCCTATATGCGTCCGATGTCAGAGGACATGAGAGCGATGACACGCAGTGTCAACGAGATGAATACCAGTGTCAGTCACATGCAATACAATATGTGGCAACTGAACAGAAATGTATCAGCACCGTTTAATATGGTGGACAAGATGATGCCGTTTGGCTCTTCACGGCCCTATGGTAAAGCAAATAACAGGATTACCCCGCCGTTGTACCCCAGGCAGCCAATGGCTTATGCACCAGCTCAGACGGTTCAGCCTGCGGCTGCGCCTGCAACGACAGGAACAGCGGCTCCGGTGAACTATACATACCCATACAACCCGTACTCGAATACTCGCATGATCAGGAGATATTAAGCAGCGCCAATTCTAAAACTTCAACTTCATCCAGCCTGCTGTTTTCACTGGTAGTCTACGTGGGGTTTATGTCCCGGTGTGATGGGTTTAGAATTACCAGTACGTTCTGTAGAGAAACTCGAAATACCCAGAGGAGATAATAAGGTAATGTGGCCATTCACGTTGCGTACAACAAAGCGCCTGAAGTCAATGCTGTCAAAGCTCGAACAGCATATCACCATGGAGAACTCGGTACTTTCCGAAGCACTGGTATCCTATAAGCAACTTGATCAGCTGGCTTACCGTATGGGGCTGTTAAGCAGAGATGAATCCTTTGCCCTGCGAATCGCCTGGTGGCCTATGATTTCTATTCTCGGCACTTTCTCGTCGGGAAAATCTACTTTTATTAACGACTATCTTGGGCAGGATTTGCAAACGACCGGGAACCAGGCGGTTGATGACAAATTTACCGTGATTTGCTTTGGTGGTGAAGGTGAACCACGTGTTCTGCCAGGCATGGCATTAAACGGCGACGCAAGATTTCCCTTTTACCAGATTAGCCGTGAAATCGAAAAGGTAGCTGAAGGTGAAGGTCGCAGAATTGATTCTTTTTTGCAGTTAAAAACCAGCAACGCCGACCATATTAGAAGAAAAATTATTATTGACTCGCCTGGCTTTGATGCTGATGCGCAAAGAAACTCTATTTTGCGCATATCGTCGCATATCATAGATCTGTCTGACCTGGTATTGCTGTTTTTTGATGCGCGTCATCCTGAACCCGGTGCTATGCAGGACACCCTTAATCATCTTGTCGAAGCAACAATCGGCAGACAGGATGCGAATAAATTTCTGTACATACTAAACCAGATTGATACTGCGGCCAGGGAGGACAATCCTGAGGACGTGGTAGGAGCCTGGCAAAGGGCTCTGGCGCAAAAAGGGCTAACTGCCGGCCGTTTCTTCACCATTTATAATGAAAAAGCGGCTGTACAGATTGACGATGAGACACGCAAGGCACGTTTTCAGTCGAAACGTGACGCAGACTTAGCTGATATTACAGACCGCATGGCAGAAGTAGAGGTGGAACGGTCATATCGTATTGTTGGCGGAATTGAAAAGCTGGCGAAATATATCGAGGAATCGATTGTACCTGAGGTAAAAGGCTATATCAGTCGCTGGCGTACCCGTGTACTTTGGGGCGATGCTGTCTTTGCCGTGCTAATAGCAGCGATTGCCGGCGTAACCCTGTCAGGCCTGGGAATGGACCATAATCAGTTGATCGCGTGGGCTACTGCGAACAAAATACTGGCAATCGTTGCAGCTGTATCCGTATTCTCTGTGTACCTGCTGCTTCACTTCTGGTGGCGAAGAAAGGTAGCCAGAAATATTGAGAAAAGAATACCTGAACAGAAAGGCCCTGGAGATCCAAACCTGCGCCTTGCGTTTCGTCAAAGCGCTAGTTTCAATCGTAGCGTGTTCCAGGTCAATCCGATCGGTTGGGGCAAGAAAACGATCAGGAAAATGGAAGCGATTATACAGTCTGCAAATCAGCAAACAGAGTTGCTGAATGATCGTTACACCGATCCTTCCGGAAAGCGTTCAGAGCTTGCAGCACTGGATAGCCTGAACGGTGGTGAACTGAAGATATAAGATTTCCAGCTTGCGCAGCACTGCCTGCTGCGCGGCGAACAGTTCATATAAAAATGCCAATAACAAGTGACATTCTGGTCGTGGAGACGGGCAAGGATCCTGTTGCAAGTATCATCTGGTCTCATGGGCTGGGTGCGGACAAACACGACTTTGAATCTATCATCCCAATGTTGGAATTACCGGATACCCTGCCGGTTCGATTTATATTCCCTAACGCACCTATCAGACCGATCACCGTTAATGGCGGTATGGAGATGCGTGGATGGTATGACATTCGCAGCATTGCAATCAACGAACAGGAAGATGCAGAAGGCATAGAGGCATCCGCAGAGATCCTCTCCAGTCTTGTTGATCAGCAGGTTCAGCAGGGTATCCCTGCATCCAGGATTGTCCTCGCCGGCTTCTCGCAAGGCGGTGCGATGGCGCTATACCAGGGGCTGAGACAATCACCTCAGCTGGCCGGGATAATTGGTCTTTCCTGTTACCTGCCGCTGCCGAATTCGTTTGATTCTAATGAATCAGAAAACATTGCCAGAATACCCGTCTTTCTCGGCCATGGTAATCAGGATCCTGTTGTGCCGGTAGAACTAGGTATATTTACCCGTGACCTTCTGCTTGAAAAGGGGATGGATATCCAGTTTAACATGTATTCTATGGGGCATTCAGTGTCTGCTGCTGAGATTGCAGACATTGGCCAGTGGTTGAAGCGTATCTTGAACAACTGATCCCTGTATGGGAGATGGTCTATCCTCCTGTAGCCTGAATCAGGGCTTTTTCCAGCTGCGAATAAAGTTTTCGATAATATCACCTGATACTGCACCGGCCTGGGAGGCTACGATTTCTCCCTCTGGCGTATATATGTAAAAGGTTGGCGTGCCAATAAAATTACCCCCTCCAAACTTTAGTATCTCACTCATTTCAGGTTCAATGATCAGGTTCGGGAACGATAAATTATGACGCTTGACAAAATCGCGGGCGAGTTTGATATTTTGCTGGCCGTCAATCGATACGCCTAGTAACTGAGCATCCTTGTCCTTGTGTTCTTCATGAAAAAAATCAAGGGCTTCGATTTCAGCATTACAGATCTCGCAGTCTTCAGCCCAGACGACAACAACCACCCATTTGCCCTGGCCTATATATTGACTCAACTGCTGCAGATTGCCCGACAGGTCTTTCAATACAGGACCCGATACTGCGGCATGTCCGCAGACAGTCGCCAGGCTGAGCAGTAAATAGAAAGCAATACAGGTTATTGTTTTTAACATTCCGTTTGTCCATAGCCGGGATTACATTTTAATAAAACCCTGTTGCACCAGCCTGTCAACTTCGGCAGGTCCATAAGGCACATGATCTACGAATTCCGGCAGTTCTGCTTCTTCAAGCTCCATTGCCCTGATCATGGTGTCACAGACTTTGACATCAATAATTCCTTTTTTATCCAGGGCAGCGGCTCTATCAACTAAATCCATATATTTCGAGTAATTCATTCGGGTGAAAAAAGCGATTTCCGGTCCATGCAATACCAGTGCAAGGCTTGGATCATTTTTACCAGGAGGCAGAGAACTGGACAGTTGTTCAATGCGGTCAAGCAATTTGTTCATTTCTTCTGGTTTGTGAATAACTACATCGAAGACGTAGCGTGAATTCATCCCTTGCGTTTCTTTTACTACCGGGCTCAAGCTAATGCTAGGACCATTGTTATCCGCATTCACTGAGTTTATAAGGGCTATACCAGGGACTGCGTATAATAAAAAAATAAGCAACCCGGTTATTGTAATTACCAGAGCT
>JASJFV010000275.1:0-4475 GCA_033791885.1 Gammaproteobacteria bacterium
GTATCGTTGATCAAGCGCATGCGCTTATTCCACGCAGAACTTCTTTCATTTTGATGCAGATAGAAAGATCATTGAGCATTGGGATGCCGTTCAAGATGTGCCAATTGAAACAATGAATGGCAATCCAATTTATTGAATTCGGAGCAAATAGAGTGGTGTAGATGACATTTGAACAAAAGCCTCAGTTTCTGAGTGTCCGAAATTGACTATGTTGCATTAATCGGTTGAGCCAACAGCCCGAAGCAGACGTTTAAACTAACATCTATCTATCTCAAACTTTAGTAATGCGTCACTGACAATTCACACTATTTTATTGCGTGAATATTCGTTATAGTATGTACTCAAACAAAAATAATAATTCAGAATAACAAAAAGAATAGAGAAACCTTGTAACGATTTCAGGAGGTTCTATGTCTATTTGTTTTCTTTCTAGAATAAAAGTGCTCCATGCACTTTATTTTTCTCTCGCATTACTAATTTCAGCATGCGGTCGCCTGACGCTTATGCAAATTAGTGAAGGAATATGGCGAGCTAGAACACCTCCTAAACATAAATACTGGAAGTTGCCTGTTACCATCCTGCTAACGCTAGCCACTTCATTTTCAGGGGCACTTCATGCAGATGACTACGTCCATATGATTCAGTACGAGTTGTTGTTTGGTAACAAGCAACCTGTCAGCAACCTGTACATGACGATGCAAGCTGGTGGAATGGAACGATCTTTGTATGCTACTGACAGTCAGTCTATGATTCGAACACCGGTTATATCTACAGACCCTCACAAGTTAACACTTCTGAGGCCACTATCTGTCCTCTTCGCCGCAGACGAGCCTGCTAATTCTAATGAAAATGGATCCGATGATAGCGCTCCGGAACCATCAGTAGGTCATTTTTTTGGAAGCCTGCTCGGTGTTGTGCTTATACTGGGTCCCATGGTCTACGCTGTATCCCAAAGCGTTAGTGACTTGGATGACATATGCGATGATGGATGCGGTGTCGAAGTTGATATCCCTGAGTATGAACTGCCAGAAGTACCTGCCGAAACAGGCTCCTGAGCCGAATTATATTTATGAAAAACGTTAGAACATAAACATTGAATAATCAGCAAGACATGGTCAAACCTCATGATCATGTTAGAGTTCGCTGGTTTGTTTCTGAGACAGTCGCTCGAATCTGCCTGGCAATTGCCGGGCTTCTTTTCCTCAGTAGTTGCGCCTATACACCAAGCGCTGAACACGAGACATACTCTCACTCTTTATCACCCAGTCCTGACTCGCGAATTGCCAAATATTTACGATTAGAAAATTACAGCTCTCCAAGAGGTTTGCTGATTGAAGATCCATACTTCGCGTTAAGATCACGGGCCGACCTGATCAACGCTGCCGACGTCACCATTGATGTCCAGTATTTCATATGGCAGGACGATGCTACCGGTATTTTTACAGTCGAAAAACTGCTTCAGGCAGCAGATCGTGGTGTGCGCGTTCGTGCACTCGTCGACGATATACAGTTGAAAGGACTGGTCAGCAAACTAAACGTGCTTTGTGAGCATCCAAATATCGAAATCCGTATCTTCAACCCGTTTAGCATGCGGATGCACTTCCCGTTAGAGCTGTTTCGAGTTGCCGAGTTTGCTATCGATGGCAACAGGCTTAATCATCGCATGCATAACAAGCTGCTTGTGGCAGATAACCTGCTGGCCATCCTGGGTGGACGTAACATCGGAGATGACTACTTCGGCTATAGTAAAGAACGAAACTTTATAGACACAGATATTCTTCTTTCCGGTCATATTGTGAGTAAGTTGTCAGAAGGTTTCGATTCCTACTGGAATAGTCGCTGGGCATTTCCGGTTAGTGAGATTGCGCACGCTTCTGTGAGGAAAGACGATTTGCTAATGTTACGTGAACGCATACAGAAGCGACTTGCGGATTATCCGCGATTGGTCCTGTTAGCGAATAAATCAAGCTTCAATCATACAATAGACAGGCTAGGTAACGCTCATGTGCTTAGTGACGCTGAGACAGTTATTGATGACCCGAGTGTACGTTGGTTCGATCGCCCGGATGAGATTGCAGCTGAGTTAACTGAAGTTGCAATGAATGTGCAAAGGGAAGTGTTGATCGTATCACCCTATCTTGTTCCAACTCCGAATCTATTCGACATTGCAAAAACACTAAAAGAGCGTGGCGTCAGAATAAAAGTGGTGACTAACTCTTTGGCAACAAATGATATCGTGATTGCGCATTCAGCCTATGCGCGCTATCGAAAAGCAATACTTGCATCAGGTGTAGAGCTCTATGAAATGCGTGCAGATCCAGAGTTCACAGGAAGCAAAATTGCTGAACAGAATTCGCTTCATTCCAAATACATCATCTTTGATGACGAAGTAGTTTTCATCGGCTCGCTGAATCTTGATCATCGCTCTCTTTATCTCAATACTGAACTCGGTGTGGTGCTACGATCTCCAGGTCTGGTAGATGCCCTGCGTGGCTCCTTTCAGACACTGATCCTACCTGAAAATAGCTGGCGGGTAACAATGACAGAAAACGGGCTGCGCTGGACATCCTCAACTGGCACTATCGATAAAGAACCTGCCAAGAGTGACATGCATCGTATCAAGAGCCAGTTGTTGAGAGCAATTCCAGTATCAAACCAGCTATAGAATATAAAAACAGTATGTAAATGCGTAGTGTGAGACAACCGCTGATCGTAGAGTGACTCGAGATTCAATACCTGGTCAACACAGATACATACGACTCTCCTGGGCGGATATTCTTTGTCGAAATAAATAAACGACCTCGTGAGACGTTAGAATTTGAAACACTGGCAGAGCGTTTAATGCATGTGTTGCATCGACCGGTTGAAGTGGCAACTCATAGCGGATATTAATTTTTCGCGTTATAACACCGAAAATTACTTTTATGGTATACACCTCTTTTAAACGACATTAATGAGACCTATGTGATCAATCAATCTACCCTTGAAACCCCGCGGCTACGGCTTCGCCCACTTGAACTGTCTGATACGTCAGCCATTCAGAAGGCTGCCAGCGCGCGTGAGATTGCCGACACCATGATCTCTCTTCCGCATCCATATCCTGCCGGAGAAGCTGACCGGTATGTTGCCAGGCTGGCGGTAGAACGAGAAGCAGGACACTCGGTTGCCTTCGCGATCGATCAACAGGTGGAAGGCGCATTCTGTGGCCTGGTCGAGATACGTAAGATCAACCGTGAACATTCACAAGGAGAACTGAGTTTCTGGCTTACTGCTGAAACGTGGGGACAAGGCTACATGATAGAAGTCGTACAGGCAGTGGTGCCATACGGATTTGAATCCCTCGGCCTTAATCGTTTGTATGCGTACCATATGTTGCGTAATCCAGCTTCTGGACGTGTCCTGGAGAAAAACGGGTTCAGGCAAGAGGGACTGCTGCGCCAGCGTGTGAAAAAGTGGGGACGATTTGAAGATGTGGCGCTGTGGGCTATCTTAAAACAAGACTGGGCGACGTTGACAGGGTGTAAGGACTTGTCATCAGCCTTCAATTCTTCAGCGGTCTGAACGAACATGACTTGAGCCTTCTCCTGCTCGGCGAGACAACGGGCAGAAGTAAGATCAGTGGAGCGGCACCCCTGGCCATTGCTGCAGCGACCAGGAGCTTGCGTCATGTATTAATATTTCGGTCTCTCTGATGTAGTTATAGTTTCGAGTTCCGCGGGGCAACAAGGCCCCGCTCTACTGTAAGTCTTACTCGCTCGCCGGATTGCCGTGTACGGCCATCTTCAGCTTCTTGATGTCTTCAGGTGAGAGCTTAGGCCGATCGATGGTAAGGGTCAGCTTGTCGAGCTTGCCGGTAAAGCGAAACGGAGTGTGGTAATCCTTGTCGGCTACCGGTGAGCCGGTATCAGCCCCCACGTCGAAGTTCTCATCCCATTGCATGAGCATCGGGATGGTCTTTTCCATCTTCTTTGTGGCAACGACCTTGCCGTCCACCTTGAGAGTACCGGTGCCGCTGCGACCCAGGCCGCTGGGGCTGCCGTACTGCAGTGTAGCGGCGCCCAATCCATCGTATTTGAAGTCGAATTCAAGCGTGTGTTTGCCGGGAGCTAGCGCATCCGGGCCTTCCCTCTTGATCAACTTGAGGCCCAACAGATTCCAGGTGTAGACCGGCTTGCCTTTCAGTAAATAGAATCCGTAGCCGGCAAAACGGCCGCCATGAGTCACCAGCATGCCTTCGGCCCCGCCATCGGGGATCTCGACTTCAGCCTTGATGTTGTATGACGAAGCCAGAACATTCGGTGCATTGCCGTTGGGCGTACCTGTGACCTCCCCGGCATAGGTAAACACAGTACGACCGGCTGCGAGATTTGGCCGCGGCAGAAGTGAACGGGTGAAGGTGGTGGAATCCATCGGCAGCACTTGGTTGCGCTCCGCTTCCTCCCAGAACAGTTTTTCCAGCTCTTTGACCTTCTCTG
>JASJFV010000276.1:0-5166 GCA_033791885.1 Gammaproteobacteria bacterium
CAACTGGCGGGAACCGATGTTTTCAAACCACTGTTTCTTGAGTACAGAGTCAGCCATGCAATGCCTGACTACCAGCCCACATTGACTGGCCTTGGTGTGACTACTCATCAGCATGGTCACGAATCTGATATTTCACTGAGAGCCGATGCTGCCGATGCCGATATCAGAATAAATATTTATAAAGGCGATGTCCGCTAACCTGTCAATTCAGATGAGCTAGCTGATGCGGAATTTTATTTATACTTTTCTGACCGCTTGCTTACTGCTGCTGTCAACAAGTTCATCGGCAAATTCAGTTGCCGCAGACAAAAATCCGCTATCGCAGCAACTCGAGCGCATTAAACAACAAACCGGCATTGGGGCTGTCGCCTACGCTCTGGTTGAGAACAATAAAATAGTGGCCACAGGCGGCATCGGAAAATATGGTCATAATAACGCCCGCCCAGTGACAGAGACCAGTCTGTTTAGAGTAGGCTCAATCACCAAAACTTTTACTTCACTTGCTGTTATGCGTCTGGTCGAGCAGGGTAAGTTACAGCTTGATGAAGCGATAAAAACGTATGCCTCAGACATACCGCTTCACAATCCGTGGCCTGAAACACCCGTAACACTGGCAATGTTGCTGGAGCACACGGCAGGATTACAGGATTTGACACGGGAAGAATTCGACTATCTGCTTCCACTCAATTTGCAGGCAGCGCTTAACATCAAACCTGAAGCAAGACAATTGCGCTGGCCGCCAGGTTATCACTATGGCTACTCAAACCTCGGCGCAGGTTATGTCGGTCGCGTAATTGAAATCGTCATCAAAGAAGATTATGACGACTGGTTTGAGCGCGAAATTATTGCCACCTTAGGTATGCAAGATTCCCGGTTGCGCTGGACAAAAGAGCTGGATCAAAACCTGGTCACCGGCTATGACACAGATTTAACAACGAAAATACCCTACTGGCACACATTGTTTCGCCCTTTTGGCGGACTCAATACAACCGCAAAAGACATGGCGAAGTTTTTATTATTATTTACTGGTGAGCGAGATACGAATAAAAACACTGTTTCTGCACACGCTATTAAAAGAATGGAGACGCCCGAGACATCACTGGCGGCGAAAGCGGGTCTAAAGACGGGCTACGGTCTGGGTATTCGTAACACTTATTTTAACGGTCATAAGATATATGGGCACGGCGGCGATGCTGACGGTTACCTGGCAGAATTTGCCTATAGCAAGGAAAGTCAACGCGCCTACTTCGTTGTCATCAATGCCTTCAGGCATGACCTGCTGGAAGATTTCACAGCACCGCTGAATAACTGGCTGATCGAGCAACTGCCGGCGAAGGAAGAAGCCACCCAGCCCGTTGCCGATAACCCCTTATCCGGCAAACAACAGCTGGCATTAGCCGGAGAATACCGTGAAGCCACACAACGATTTCCATTTCATAACAATTCACCGGGTGAAATATTACACATCAACAATGACGGCAACGATCTATTCCGCTGCATTTCAACAACAACAGATAAATGCATAAAAATCTTACCTGTCACAGAGGCCCTGTTTCGGCTTGAAGGCGAGACACATGCATCCATAGCATTCGTCAAAGCCGCGGACGGCAATCTATACCTGCAAACCAGCTTCGACAGTTATAAAAAATCAGACGGCCATTGAGCGCACAGATTTCCAGTAGACGGACCCCTTGATCGACCTTTAACTTGTCTGCCAGATTATTCTTATTCGTCCTCGGGAACACCTTGCCATAACATTTCATAACCGACTTCAAATGTTGCATCACAAAAACTGGCAAGATGTGAAAAGTGCGCCTTGAATAACTCATCGGCATGGGATTTTTCATGCTGCTCAAAAGAGTTCCAGTAAGTGACTATGACCAGGTCACCCATATTCTGTTGAATCCTCTTATCTTCGGCATCCGGCTTGACGGAGCCCTCCTCAGAAATAAACCCGGCATTTTTATATACCTGTCCACCTATAAAACCGCCGTTGTCATCACCATAATTGTTCTTAACGACATTACACATTTCACCCAGCGCAAGCTCAACATCACTGACGGTAACACCATCTTTCAGATCAACGACATTAAATAGCATAACGCAGCCAAATGGGATACTTATTGGATTAAACATTTCATTCTCCTGTTATTAATAATAAGGTCAGTCAAAGACATTTTCCGCACGAAATGACTATTCATTAAAATCCAGTTCACCTAACAATTTAATCTTACCATCATTACCCGGTCGAACTAATTTACCGTGCCCAGAATCGGTCCAATGACCGGTAATACCTGAGATGGTCACCTGGTGGGTTACCATGATAATCAACTCACCCGGTTTGCTTTCGTTCTGGATAAACTTGCTTAACGCAGATAAGTTAGGCTCACGATCTTGTGGGCTTTCAAAAAATGAATTCAATGCCGGCAGCGGTGTGACCTCGCCCATTCCCATTAAACTTGCCGTGTCCATGCAACGGCACCATTGGCTGGAAAATACCTTCGCTTTTTTAATGCCATGATCACGCAGCCACTGGCCAATCGCCTTCGCCTGTTCTCGGCCGGCGCCATCCAGGTTACGCTGTGTACTACAGTCATTGACATCAAACTCTTCGGGATCACCAATACCCGGGGCCAGGGCATGACGGATCATCAGCACGGCATTACCGGACTGCATTTGCATTACCAGCTCATTAGCAGACGCCGCCGAGACGGGTGCAGAAAACATGCCGGCCACCAAGAACAGACAGGAAAGAATATTACGTTTCATCACCATGACTCCTTATTCATTTATGCGATAGCGAACAATTCGGTTGTTATACGTGTCAGCGAACCAGACCTGGTCATTATGGATCACGACACCTTCGGGCCGGTCGAACAGGCCAGGTCCTTTACCTGAACGATCCTGCCCCAGGCTGTAGAATAGATTATTGTCCGCTGTCATAACCTTGATCCTGTGTGCATACTTGTCTGCCACATACAAACGCCCTTTGCTATCAAAATCCATATAACGTGGGCCATTGAAGTCAAATGGTTTGCCTTTGACAATGGTGAGTGTTTCCAGGTCTGCGCTCATACGCACTAATCGATCATTACCAGAATCGGCTATCCATACCGACCCATCCGCCGCAACCACTACATCATGCGGGGAAGAGAAACCACCGGCGCGGGCAATTGCCTTGCCATCTTTTATCGATACGATATTACTGGAACTGGCGCCTGTCACGTAGACCTGTCCGTTTGGGTGCACGGCCACGCCCTCCGGGCGTGAAAACTCGCCCGTGTATTCACCGATTAATTGCCCTTTTATACCCGCAACTTGATAAATCGCAATCCGGCTATTACCCGTGTCTGCCACCAGCAACCTGCCATCTACGTCAAACACCACATCGTGCGGTTCACTGACTTCGCCTTCTGCGAAGCTACCCAGTAAGGCAAGCGTTGAGGGATCCAGCACCGCGATGCGGTCGTTGTTGTTATCTGCCACATAAAGATAGCGCTGGTCCGGTGACAAAGTGATGTCGTGTGGCTGTGAAAATGCCGGTGCAGAATGCGCCTCATAGGTAAGCTCAAAGGCCCGGGCCTGAGTGATGGTGGCCACCATCGACAATCCTGCACCAAGCAGACACAGCAACATCATTACACGGTTTAGTTTCATCATAAATGACCTCTCATGTACATTAAAATACGTTTAGTGAGACTCCCTGGAAAGCAACAAGTTCAGTCAGTTGCTGTGTAAACAGGTGCCCATAAAAGATATTTTAAGGTCAGTCATTTCGGATCAGTATTTTCAGATCAGATCGTAGTTTTGTTCTGTCTTCGAAACCGAAAATCAATTCATTGAACCCTCCCGGGTATTCAACAACAGGGCACAGACCACGATTTTTTGACTTCATTTCTGTTGATTCTGCATGGTACTCTGATCTTGCCATTTGATACCACAGCCAGTGTTACAAAACTCTACTATGAACCCACCCCAAGAAAAATACCTTTCCAAGTCTTCCTTCATGGCAGGCCTCGATTGCCCGCGAAAACTCTGGCAGCTGCTCTGGGATCGAAGAAGTGCTGCACCGTTCAGCGGCATGTCACAGTTAATCATGGAGATGGGTACCCGCTTCGGGGTACTCGCCCATCAGCTATACCCGGGCGCTAGGCTGATTGATGTCGATTATCGCAATCTTGACCAGGCAGTGCTGGATACGCAAGCGGCGATTGATGCCGGTGCCAATACTATTCTTGAAGCCTGTTTCGTCTATGATCATTTCAGGGTGGTGTCCGATGTCGTGGAACGGCAGACCGATGGCAGCTGGCACCTGACTGAGGTGAAATCTTCTACCAGTGTTAAAGCCCGGCACTATCCTGATCTCGCCTACCAGAAATGGGTAATGCAGCAGGCGGGTTATCGCGTATCAAAATGCAGTGTGCTGCATGCGAACCGAGGGGGCAGCTGGCCGGATGTGGCGAGTATCTTCACACTGGCTGATGTCACCAAAGAAGTAGATGACTGGTATCCCGATGTTGAACCTGCGCTGGACGCCATGCGACCTTTAATGGTGAAAGGCTCTGCCGCACCGGAGGCACGCCCGCTGTTTTCCAAAAACTGTCTTGATTGCCCTTTTAAGGAGACCGTCTGCTGGAAGGATATTGAGGACTTCACTATCTACGAGGTCATCAATGCCAGCAGCCTTGCTGCACTGGAGGCCGAGGGAGTACTGTACGTAAAAGATGTGCCTGCTGAACAAATAGAACAGTCGTTGAACAAAAAGGATCGTGCGAATGTTCTGCGACTCCAGCAGCAGAGGATTGATATACAACAGGATGTCATTAAAAGCAGGCTTGATGAATTAGTCACTCCCATCTACTTCCTCGACTTTGAGTCCATTGCCACTGCCGTGCCTTTGTTTGACAGCATTGCGCCGTGGAAGCAGCTCGCGTTTCAATATAGTTTGCATATTCTGCATGAGGATGGACGCCTGGAGCATCGTGAATACCTGCATCGGGAGGCTACGGATCCATCAGAGGCAGTGGCGAAAAGGCTTTGTGAGGATATTGGGGATGTGGGGTCTATTGTTGTTTACTACGCGACGATGGAAAGGGGGGTGTTGAATAGTCTGAGGAACCAGTTCCCTGAGTATGCCGCAGCATTGAAGTCTATGACTGAGCGTTT
>JASJFV010000277.1:0-4032 GCA_033791885.1 Gammaproteobacteria bacterium
AGTTTCCTTCACCGATGAGTTTCTCGATATTGTTAACATAGGCTCTCAGGTGACTTTCAGATCCTTCAAGTAAATTACCGTAAAGACGAAGGATATCTGGCTGATCTGTATAGACTCTTCCGCATTCGGAAATATCATCAATGCCGTTGTGCATGTCTACAATGTCCAATGGACAAAAATTAATATCACGCATATCCAGTTCTTCAATAAATGCACCGACATATAGAGCCTCTAGTTCCGAGCTAGAGCCCCTGCCTACTAATGCAGTATAATTTTCGGTGAAATACTCGCCATATGTTTCACTGGTGAAAACGCCGACATTGTCATTCGTGCTGGGATTTGGAAAGCCATATTTCATGAACATAGCAGTGGCGGAGTCTACATGCCTCTGTTCCGAGTTATCGATGTTGCCAAAAACGCTATATTCGGGATATTGCGCACCAAGTGTAATGTAAACGTCCCGCGCCAGCTTTTCTTCCTGGCACATAAACTCTAAATGCGTTTGTTCATTAAAGTCGAGAGTGGGATTAATCGCATTGCCGCCACCAGATTTTTTATTGTTCTTATCAGCCAGTACAGGGTTAAAGCTTAATGCAATGAAAAGGGTTGCGAGACTGATGGTAATTGACCTATTTAGATTGTTCATTTCAACCTCGTATTATTATGTGTAGTTATTAATACTCCTGATTAAATCCTACACTAAATCAAGGTGAATTATGTTGACGCACATCAAAGATAAATTGATTTAAATCAAAGGCCTATACATAAAACTAATAAACCACCTCAAATTTAAACAGTCTATTAACTCAATTTATTATGTTTACAAAATATCTACTATTCAATCTCACGGATCTCTATTTCAGGAATAATCCTGTTTAGTAACTTTACTATTAAAAAGTGTCAGGCAAAGAGCGACTTTCTCATCACCCACTGGAGCAGTAATATATAGCGGAATGGAGGAGCGATTGCCTGTATTTCGGAATGTG
Organism: Gammaproteobacteria bacterium; assembly: GCA_033791885.1. Taxonomy (GTDB): domain Bacteria; phylum Pseudomonadota; class Gammaproteobacteria; order BMS3Bbin11; family BMS3Bbin11; genus BMS3Bbin11. Next base: position 987 of record JASJFV010000277.1, read on the forward strand.
ATTGCTTAATTACTCTGACAATCGCCGATGCTGAGTCACCGTAGATGATGGCCTGTTCAAGAGCAGTAAAGGTCTGTTCACATCAACCAGGTTGCAGCTATGTGTCCGCTAGATGATTACGTACTGGTCGGTGGCCCACGTCCTTTTTTAACACATCACCCTATTGAGTCACTGCTTCATCGAGCTTAGTCTGCTCGCGAAGAGCATTAGTCAGGCCAAAACCTGCGAGTGTATATTCTGGCCATCGTCTTATCGTGGTGCGATAACTGATTTGACATAGCGTTCAACATCGTCATTAGCAGGTAAACCTGGTGAGAGAGCGTTAAGTGCCAACGGCATAGACGATAAAGCCAAACAGCACGGGGTTAACTACGTAAGCCAGCAGGATGGTAGTTAGGACGGACCAGAGGTCAAGTATATTTGTTCAGTTGTTTCGTGTTTTCAGCGATGTTGTCCGAAGATGCTGTTCGATACAGTTTATCACCCTGCTGCCATATTTCCACTATGAGAAAAGATACAGCAGTTCAGCATCAGTTTATTGTTATTACCTCGGAGTGTATTTGAACTTTTGTCCGCCAAGAGTGGCTTCATACATCAATCCTCCCTTGGCGACGGTAAAGACAGCCATGCCTTTGTGGTAACTCCCCTTTGTGGTGGCATCGTTTTTTCCACCACTGGCACCTGCAGAGGTACCGCCGGCAGTAGACGCCGAGGCAGAAGCACCGGCAGTAATGGCAACTGCCGAAGCCTGGGCACCGAATTCGAAATTATTGCCGGTGAACTCGTCGTATGCACGTTTATCTTTGAAAAAGATAATCTGGCTATAGGCCTGGCCACCCAGCTGGAAACCGATAGTTAGCTGGACCATTGAAGCATCACCGGTATATTTTCCGTTCGCATAGACTCTGCCTTCTCCGTATGCTCCACCAATACCTATGCCACCCTTACCAATGGTTGGGAATACTGCATAACCGTAGCTGTTTTTGAAGAAACCACTACTTTCACCAGCCTTACGAAATATATCTTTAGTTTCCTCATACTTGTAATCATCATATTTATCTGCCCAGCCGTTGCTGAATAGTAATACGAGAAATAGTAAAGCGAGTGAAGACTGGAGTCGCAGGTGCATTTTTTTCTCCTGAATATTATCGGGAATAGCGTCGGTGAATATTATTGGGAATAGTGTCGGATTGCCTGAGTATATGTTATCCGCTTAGCCTATCAGAAATACCTTAAGGTTTACTGATCCTTTAATTCAATTGATATCATATCTGCTGTAATTAGATACTGTCAGTAACTCACTATAAGCTATTAAATATCATAATCTACTAAATATCTCTGATATTAATGCATTGCAGGTGTATCAGGGCAAGCCTCCTGTATTTCAATACGCGTCATATTGACAGCTTTATCTGTGTCAGCTTCTGAGGCATTGTTAATCAATGCAGGTTCGAGGACAGACAATGCGTCATCGCATCGACCAAGACGCAATAAAGTATCTGCAAGGTTATTTCTGGCCGGTCTGTGGTCAGTATCCTGTTTTAGTGCCTGGCGATATTGATCGACTGCTTCGATAAGCTTTCCCTGTGAGCGCAGGGAATTTGCCAGGCCAAATCGCGCCAGTGTGTTCTCAGGCCATTTACTTAATATGGAAAGATAGCTTTGCTGGGCTGCATGCCATTGCCCAACAGACTCCAGTGCAATCACAGCGCCGAGATAACGCTCAACATTAACGTTAGCAGGTAATTTTCCAGGTGATGGCACGGCGAGTGCCCAGTTGCCAGATTTGCTCCATGCGGATATAAACTGGTGCCGAGACATTAACAACCGGTAGTCCTCTCCTGAGCGTATAATTAATGAATCTGAGTCAGGCTCGTAACCGATAACCACCGCATAATGATAAACAGGCAATGCGCTATATCCAAGGGTCAGGAGTGCCAGCACAGGTAGCCCATGTCCGAGCTGGTCGATGATTGACTGCAGGTCATTGCCGATCTGATAAGGTACTCTACCATGACGGCGCACTGCTGCAATCATCTCGACTTGCAGAGCCCCTTTTCGGTCCGGGATATATACTTCACCAACCAGTGTGGCCGCATCAATATTCAGTCCTGATGCATTTAATACTGTAGCCAGGGATGCCGGGCCACACTGGTATTGTGTCTGCGGGAAGAAGGGCGTTGTCGTCAGCTCTATCGCCTTAGTATCCCATTCTATGGACGGCAACCTGTCTGCCTTATTGATACATCCAGATGCAACAAGGCTGAGTACTAGAAAATAGACAAGATGATAAGCAGGGCGCAACTAGGTGACTATAACTAGATTTTCTTGAATATATCTGTAACACCAAGTAACTCCAGTATCAATAAAACGATAAACACTATTCCTATGACCTCGACAACACCAGCACCTGCTGGTAAGTCGGCAATCTTTTGTTGCAGAAGCTGTTGCTCCATCGGCGTCAGGGCAGCTACACGTGCTTGTGCCAGTTCAGGACTGACGCCCATTTTCTGCAGTTGCAGCTGAACAGCTTCCTGTAACAAAAAATCCTGGATAATGTCCCTATCAGCTGACGCAGTATGCTGGAATGTTTCTGCACTTCCAGTATTGAGTACAACCGCATTCGCAGCGGGGAACCACAGTGTAGAGAGTAAAAAGAGCAAGACAGTTGGCATCAGGATGGATTTCTTGAATAACTGGGTCATTTAATAGGTACCTGTGATTCACAAAGAAAAGTATTTTTCTGTGTATGGCGGCAGAATAATATTGAAAAATTCATACACGGAAAAAAAAACCAGACGAATGGTTAATTGCGGCCCCTGCAAGGTAGCCGCTTTCATTTCATTGTCTGCGGTGAGAAAAAAACAGCCAGCACATGCTGAGTGATTAATATTTTTATTGTGCGTAGTCCTTAATAGCTTTGAAGTCCATGCTATTAAAGTATTCCTTCAAAACCTCCGGTTTTACCTGTTTACCCCCATCAATTTTTACCATTACCTTGTTGGCAATCATTGAGGTAAGAGAGTTATCCCGTTCATTCGCAATC
>JASJFV010000278.1:0-24905 GCA_033791885.1 Gammaproteobacteria bacterium
GATACCAGCGAGTGGTGGGTTGTAATATGGAGTATTTCCACCAGGGCCTCCCATACCATATGGATTAAAACCACCACCGCCGCCTCCGCCTCCGCCTCCGCGCATCATCCACAGGAACATCTCCATCATCAGGCTCATCATATCAGCCATCCCGTTAGCAGCCTGCGCTGGCATCGGAGTCCCCAGCAGGCTGAATACTAGAATCACTGTAAGAGAGGTTCTTTTCATATTAATTGCGTTGCTAATCCTCTATGGCTTTTCGCATAAACTGTGGCATTGCCTGAGCAGCCTGATGAATATCATTATTATAATAATCTGTCTCAATGTCGACCGCCCTGAAATTTAAAGGCCTGCCGGACTTAAAAGCCATGCTTGCACTCCACCAGCCGGATGGGTAAGTGCATTGCGGAAAAAAGAGTGTTGTTGGGTCATTAAATCCAACATCAGTCATTCTTGACTGCATGCTCAGAATAAGCTCTTTGTGGAATAAGGGCGACTCACTTTGCGCGATCAGGATGCCGCAGTCGGACAAAGCGGTATGGCAGGCATGGTAAAAGTCTTCGCTGTACAATCGAGCCGCCTGCCCTACCGGGTCAACCGAATCGACAATAATCACATCATAGCTACCGCTTGGTGCCTGCTTAATAAATGCAACACCATCAGTAAAACTTAAACTGGCACGTGGGTCTTCATTTGATGCGCACAATTCAGGAAAATACTTTTCTGATGCCCATGTTACTCGTTCGTCCAGATCAACCTGGTGCACATGCTTTACTTGCGGGTGCTTGAGGACTTCGCGTAGACAACCACAATCGCCCCCTCCAATGATGAGGACATTATCCGGTGCAGTATGTGAGCAAAGCACCGGGTGTGTCATCATCTCATGATATATAAAGTTATCCCTGCCTGTTAACATGACACAACCATCCAGCAGCATTAGCCTGCCGAATTTTGTCGTCTGGTAGACCTCAAGCTTCTGCCAGGGTGTCATTTCTTCATGCAGCTTTTCAGACAGCTCGAGTGACAGTGCGCTGCCATCGTCCGGGTAGACTTCTGTAAACCAGTTATGACTATTTAAATTCATCCTGTTTCGGCCACTATTCATTATCGAGGAAACACTGGCTGCAATTATAGCTGTTATTCCATGATAGTATTAACGTTTTCTAATTTAGGTATCTCGCGTGGTGTAAACGCATGGCAGACTGGAGTATCGATAAATCCCTGCAAACATATAATATTGACAGTTGGGGCGAAGGGTATTTTGATATCTCCGCGTCGGGCCACCTTATTGTACGCGCAGATGATGACAGACCTCCCATAGACCTCAACCAGGTTGCACTACTGGCAAAGCAATCCGGGCTTTCTCTGCCTTTGCTAGCCCGTTTCCCTGAGGTCCTGCACAGGCGCGTTTACGCACTATGCCATGCCTTTGACCGCGCACTGGAAATACATGCGCCTTGCGGGCAATACAGTCCGATATATCCGATAAAGGTAAATCAGAACCGAAATGTGGTTAAAGAATTACTCAGGACCAGGGGTGATCGCCTCGGCCTGGAAGCCGGCAGTAAACCTGAACTACTTACTGTACTCGCCCTGTCACAGGCTGACGGCAAGATTGTCTGTAATGGTTATAAGGATCGGGAATATATCCGCCTGGCACTGGCTGGTCTGCGTATGGGGCTACGTGTTTACCTTGTCATTGAGAAACTGTCCGAATTACCGCTTATCATCAAAGAATGCCAGCACAGCGGAATTAAGCCTCTGTTAGGCATGCGCTTAAAACTTGCCTCCATTGCCAGCGGAAAATGGCAAAGCTCCGGCGGTGAACGCTCAAAATTCGGCCTGACGTCTTCACAGGTGATTAACGCAGTCGAACAATTGAGAAAAGCCAACTTGCTCGACTGTCTTGAGTTATTGCATGTCCACCTGGGCTCGCAAATTTCCAACATCCGCGATATACAAAATGGGCTGGGCGAGACCGTCCAGTTTCTGCTGCAGCTGTCGAACATGGGAGCCAGCGTCAAAGTAGTCGACGTGGGTGGCGGCCTGGGTGTCGACTATGAAGGCACACGTACTCGTAGTGAGTACTCGATGAACTACACACTGTCTGAGTATGCTGAAAAGGTAGTACAGACCATTGCCCGTGTCTGCAAAGAAAGCGAGATAAAAATGCCGGAAATCTTCAGTGAATCCGGCAGGGCACTAACGGCGCATCACGCCGTATTAATCACAGATGTGACAGCAGTTGAGAAACAAAATGTCGAAATTCCACCAGCGGGAGACAGTGGTGAACCCATACTAGATGAGCTGCGAGGTCAGCTAACTGCCTTGCAACAGGATGTCCCACTTCGTGAGGTCTATCAGAATGTTGTGTTTTCCATGCAGGAAATTCATCAGCGTTTTAATCAGGGGCTGGTCTCGCTACATGAACGGGCAAAAGCCGAGGGAGTCTACTATGCGATTTGTTCATCGCTTAATGCAAAGATCGATCCCGCCAATCGGTCTCATCTGCAGATCCAGCATGAGCTCAATGAAATACTCGCCGACAAGGTATTCTGTAATTTCTCAGTCTTCCAATCCATGCCTGATGTGTGGGCGATAGACCAGGTCTTTCCAGTCGTGCCATTACAGCGCCTGGACGAAAAACCGACGCGTAGAGCAATACTGCATGATTTGACCTGTGATTCTGATGGTCGAATTGATCATTACGTAGATAGCAATAACATTGAAAATACCCTGCCTTTGCATGACATCAATCCTGCTGATAGATACTTACTGGGATTTTTCCTCGTCGGTGCCTACCAGGAAACCCTGGGAGATATTCATAACCTGTTTGGCGATACAACAAAAGTGAACGTGGTACAGGACCATGAAGGCAGCATACAGCTGGAAAATATATTTCACGGTGAAAATATCAGTCATTTACTTTCACGGGTGGAGTACGATCCTGAACAAATTCGCCAACGCATTCTTGAAAAAGCCCTTGCATGTAATCTACCTGAAAATGAGCGCGATGAGCTGATGGAAGAACTGCAGGCAAGCCTGCAGGCATATAGTTATCTTGTGAATTAGACTAGCGTCTAATTTTTTTTGTTCTTGAATTGGCCCGTGCGCCAGCAGCAGAAAAATGCCAAAAGCTGACTATTGACCAGGAACCAACATTGGCTTGTGTTGCACAGGCCCATCTTTTGGATTCATCATATCGACCTGTCCACGATGCATTTCCATTGTTGATACCTGTGAAGATTCAAGAGTCTCACGCAGATGATTGAAGGCTGTTTCAGATGATACGGTATCACCACAGGTGAACAAATCTACTGCCGCATAACCATATTCAGGCCAGGTATGAATGGACAAGTGGCTTTCAGCAATAATGACTGCACCTGATACGCCATGTGGCGAGAAGTGATGAAAGGTTTCAGTGACGATTGTGGCTCCCGCTTGTTCTGCCGCAGCTACCATGGCAGCACGAATAAAGTTTACATCATTCAATGAGTCACGATTACAATCATAGAATTCTGCAATAATTTGATGTCCAAGTGAGCGCATTGACGAGTACCTGTACGTAGGGAATAAGCAAGCCAAGAAAATACCACTGGCAGTACCAGTGTTCGTCTCCCGAAGCCCTTTCAGCAAAGGTAGCTGGTGAATTTCGGGGCGCGAATCATACCCCTGGGGTGTTGTCTGTGCAAGATAAATTTGCTGCTAGCTGGTAGCGCAAAAGAATCACGAATAAAGGGCGAAAACGCAGTAGTAAAAGCGCTGCTTAATGATACTTTCAGTTTTTATTTTCAACCTTAAGATGCAGCGGTTTTATACCCAGGCCGCCGAGCCGCTTAACAACATCCTTTTTCGTTGCTGTACTGCTGTAGGGTCCCAGCCTGACACGATAAAACTGGCCTTTACCCTGTACTGATATCTTCTCGATACGGGAAGACAGTCCATTTAGTGCCAACTTCGCCTTCAGCTTATCTGCATCCTTGAAAGAGGAGTATGAGGCTGCCTGCAAAATATAGGTGGCATCTTTTTCCTGTTTTTTTGCCGGCTTCTTTACGTCGTGGATAAACTGTTTTTCGTCAACCACAGTTTCATATTCTGGCAACACCGTATAGAAATCAAAAACAGGCTTAGGATCATTTGCCTTCTGTGTTTCTTTGCTAACTGCTTTTTCTGCGCTGCCAGCATGGCTATTGACAAGGTTTTTTATGCCTGCGCCCAGGTTCATCTTCATACCACTGGCATAGATGTACATACCGGCAATTGTCAGTACAGCACCAAGCAGCATTCCGCTGATGAATGTTGACCAGCGATTAACCGTTGATTCACCAGACTTACGTCTGGCTCCTTTACCTTTCGGTGCTTTCTTTCTCGGTGGCATTACATGCTCTCCGGTGCTGAAACACCCAACAAATCGAGGCCCGATGCCAGCACCTGGCGCGTTGCGGATATCAATACCAGCCTGGCATTTCTTATTCCTTCATCTTCGATCAAAAACTGGTGCGAGTTATAATAGGTATGAAATACATGTGCCAGTTCGCGCAGGTAATAGGCAACCTGGTGAGGTTCATGATTAATTGCGGCACTTTCTATTACTTCCTCGTAACGCAGTAAATGATTCATCAGGTCCTTCTCATGAGTCTCTGTCAGCAGTTCAAGGCTGACACTCGCGGGATCTGGCATTTCCATTTTCCGTTCAGCCAGCTGGTTCATCACGCTACAGATTCTGGCATGCGCGTACTGCACGTAATAAACCGGGTTTTCACTGGACTGGGATTTTGCCAAATCCAGATCAAAGTCCATATGCTGTTCGCATTTACGCATAACATAGAAAAAGCGCGCGGCGTCATTACCTACCTCATTGCGTAATTCACGCAGGGTGACAAATTCACCCGAACGTGTTGACATGGCAAGCTTTTCACCACCACGATAAAGAATAGCAAACTGGACCAGCAGTACCTCAAAGCGATCTTTCTCGGCATTCAACGCCTGTAAGGCCGCTTTCACGCGTGCCACGTAACCGTGGTGGTCCGCGCCCCATACATCAATCAGGCGGTCGAAGCCCCGATCCAGCTTGTCGAGATGATAGGCTATGTCAGAAGCAAAGTACGTGGTCTGACCATTGTCACGAATCAGTACGCGATCCTTTTCATCACCGAAATCGGTGGAGCGAAACCAGGTGGCCCCTTCTTTCTCATACAGAAATCCATTCCTTTCGAGGGTCTGTATCGCTTTCTCCATTTCGCCACTCTGATGCAGGCTGCGCTCTGAGAACCAGTTATTAAATTCAACTCCAAATTCCATCAGGTCACGCCGGATATTCTCAGTAATCTCGTTCAGTCCCTGATTAAAAACCAGCGAATAATCTTCACCCAGAAGCTCTTTTGCACGCTCTACCAGGCCGTCAATATGCGCTTCTTTGTCACCACCCAGTGGCTCATCTGGTGGTACTCCGACAAATACATCGTCGATCTTCTGATGCAACGCATCAGCTTTGCTGCGATGAATACTGGCGGCAATGTCCCAGACATAATCCCCCTGATAGGCATTTGCCGGAAAATCCAGTTCTTCGCCGCAAAGCTCCAGGTAGCGCAGCCACACGCTGACGGCCAGAATATTCATCTGTCTACCTGCATCATTAACATAATATTCGGTATAGACATCGTAACCAGCTGCTCGCAGCAGTCGTGCAAGGGCATCGCCATATGCCGCTCCCCGGCCATGCCCAACATGCAGCGGCCCGGTTGGATTCGCTGAGACAAATTCAACGATAACCTTCTGACCAGCACCAATCTCTACTTTGCCAAAATTCCTGCCTTCGGAAATGACATCCCTGACAACCTGGTACAGTGGTTCATCGGTAAGAAAAAAGTTTATAAATCCCGGGCCTGCTAATTCGACCTTTGCAACGATGCTGGAGGCCGGTAGACGGTCTACTATAAGTTGTGCAAGAACACGCGGGGCACATCGTGCATGCTTTGCCAGCACCATCGCTGCATTGCATGAAAAATCACCATGGTCTTTCTGCCGTGTGCGTTCAATATTAATTTCGGGCAGATCAATTGCTGGCAGTGAATCATCGTCGATGAGTGAACTCAGTGCATCAGCAACAAGTGTCCGTAGTTGTTGTTTCAACTTCATATTGCGTATCTCTGTATTTCTTCAGACGGTAAGCAGGGGGGCGCATTGTAACACCTCCTATTTAGCAGTTAGAAGACCGGTTGATAAACACGCTACTAATAAAGATCAATCGGGTCTATATCCAGTGACCAGCGGACTTTACGTGATTGACGTGTGGTCTCTATGCTGCTGCGCCAGGAATTTAAAAAGGCATGCAGCGGTTTTCTTGTTGGTGCCTGTACGAGTAGTTGTGCGCGGTAGCGCCCTGCCCGCTTTTCCATCGCTGAGGGTACGGGCTCAGACAAAATGACTTGCTGCATCTGTGGATTCAATGCAATAAGAGATCTAGCCTGTCGCGACATGGCATCAAGAAACTTCAATGCTTCCTGCTGTTCCACAGCCTCTGCGCGCAGCAGTGCGATATATGAGAAGGGAGGATATTCTGTAATTCTTCTCTCTTCCAGTGCCATTTCGGCGAACACTCTGTAATCGTGCTTTGCTATCGTCTGCATCCATGGGCTATCAGGGAAACGGGTCTGTAACAGTGCCAGACCTCGCTTCTTCGCCCGACCTGCCCTGCCAGCAACCTGGGTAATCAGCTGAAACAACCTCTCGTTAGCACGAAAATCTGAGGAGAATAATAATTGATCACTATCAAGTATGCCGACCAGGCTCAGGTTTGGAAAATCATGGCCTTTCGAAAGCATTTGTGTACCGACAAGCACTTCAGCTTCACCGCTATGGGCCCTCTGCAAGCGCTCTTCAAGTTCGCCCTTGCGTCGTGTTGTGTCCCTGTCGATGCGCTCTATCGTTGCGCCTGGAAGCATTTGCTGAATCGTCTGATGGATATTTTCTGTGCCCTGGCCAATGGTTACCATTTCATCGCTGCCACAATCCGCACATCGCTCTGGCCATCGGCTCCTTTTCCCACAATGATGGCATACCAGGCGTGCCACTTTTTGATGCCAGGTCATACGTGCGTCACAGCGTGAACACTGAATCAGGGTATTACATGCCTTGCAACATACAGCAGGCGCAAATCCACGCCGGTTGATAAACAACAGGCTCTGCCTGCCCTGTTTGTGACAACGTTTGACTCCTTCACGCAGTGTGACACTGATCCCGTGCTCGATTGACTGCTTCTCCAGGTCAACAAGATGTATATCTGGTAAACCGCCAGCTGTTGCCCGCTGCTCCAGAGTTAACAGATCAAAACGGCCCTGCTTTGCATTGTGCCAGCTTTCCAGTGATGGTGTAGCACTTCCCATTACGACAGGGATTAACTCCATGCTTGCGCGCTTTATCGCGACGTCACGTGCATGGTATCTAAAGCCGTCCTGCTGTTTAAATGACGCATCATGCTCTTCATCGATAATTATGATGCCTGGATGCGCCATAGGAACTAAAACAGCTGATCGCGTCCCAATAAGAATTGATGATTCACCCAGGCGCGCCCTGTTCCATGCTTGCATGCGTTGTGTATCAGACATTCCGGAGTGAAGAACATCAATGACGAAGTTAAAGCGTTGACGGAAACGACTGACTAACTGAGGTGTCAGGCTTATCTCAGGCACAAGGACCAGTGCCTGCTGCTTGTTCGCCACAACTTCAGCAATACAACGCAGATAGACTTCCGTCTTACCGCTACCTGTTACCCCGAATAGCAGGAAACATCTAAAGTCATCCAGGCTTGCCGTAATTCTGTCTATGGCATGCTGCTGGTCATCGGTTGCTATCAAGGCCGACGATGCAGGGTCTTTATCAGCATGTGACACCTTCGCTCTCTCAACCAGGCCCTTCTCTTCCAGCACAGCAATGGCAGTCTTCCAGCTGCTTGAAGCCACTTTTAATGACTCAGTCCCGAGAGCATCATCCGATTCAGACAATAATTGCAATATCCGGTGTTGTACGGGAGCTCGACCAGCGCCATGTCTATACCTATCACGACCTGGAGCCGTAATCCGCCAATAGGGAACGACGGTGGATTTTAACGCTTTTCCCTTACGCAGGAATTTTGGCAGCGCTGCAAAGTAAACTTCACCGGCAGGGTGGAGGTAGTAGTCAGCTACCCAGCCAAGAAGATCAATATGCCTGGAGTCTAGTAAGGGCTCACTATCAACTATCTCACTGACCGCTTTCAGCTTATCTAAATCTAGTGATGAGGAATCGCAGACATTAATCACCATACCTGTCATTATTCGGCTACCAAATCCCACCTTCACCCGGCAGCCAGGCCTGGGCAATGGAAAACCTGCAGGCAATCTGTAGTCAAACAGTTTGCGCACGGGAACCGGCAGGGCAACCTGCACAACGGCAGGTGATTCCGGCCGTATATCAGTTGATTCTGACTGTTTGTCGGGCATTGAATCAGTAGCGCAGCGATTTGACATTTTTACTAAAAAAGATTAGCCAAAAAATATTTTTCACTACCGCATTGCCCTGTGGATAACTTTGTTAGTAAACAGCATAAAGTGGCCTGTAGTAAGGCTTACAGGAAAAGTTCACCAAAAAGAATGAATATTTAATTAAGACAATTAACCGCAATAAAAACAATATGTTAAATGATTTGCTAATATAGGCCTGTCTCGGTTGCCCTAGTTTATTACATCTATCTGGCAGAATCCTGAAAATGTGAATAAGTAATTGTTTATAGGAGAACCAAGTATCAATCACTTAGGCTGGATAGCTAATCCTGAACACCTCGTATTGGAGCGAAATGTCATGATTTGTACGTATAACCACAACCAAAAAGATGAATCAAGCTGCGCACTAAACTAACTGTAATCCTATTCGACAGAGAGCCATGCTAATCATATATAGCTATATTTTTTTCTTGTTTTCCTCAGCTCAGAAAGGCAGGATTACAAAGAAATCGCCTGTGCCAGTGAACAAATGACAAACGATAAGAAATTGCGACAGGACATCTCTGAATCAATCACCCGCGCGACCGGCCTGCCCTTCACTATCGAGAAACTAACAGCTACTGCTGGTGGTTGCATCAACACAACGTATATAGCTGAGAACAAGCATCGGCGTTATTTCATCAAAACCAACCGATATGATGCCGTTTCAATGTTTGAGGCAGAGTCTCAGGCACTGGATGAGATCGCTCGCACAGAAACCATTCGTGTACCCGGGCCCGTCTGTTGTGGACAGAATAATGACCAGTCCTGGCTGGTAATGGAATGCCTGCAGCTGCAGAGTCACGGAAATCAGCAACTATTAGGTGAACAGCTGGCCGCCATGCACAGGGTCACTTCCTCACAATATGGCTGGGGACGCAACAACACAATAGGATCAACCGCGCAGATTAATACGTGGAGTAGCGACTGGAAAGTTTTCTTCCGTGACATGCGACTGGGATATCAGCTGTCACTGGCTGCTAAAAATGGTTGCAGCCGCAGCCTGCAAAAATCGGGTGAAGCCCTGATAGAATGTATTTCAGACTTTTTTGATGACCATAACCCGCAGCCATCGCTATTGCATGGCGACCTGTGGGGTGGAAACTGTGCTTTTTTACCGACAGGCGAGCCGGTAATTTTTGACCCGGCACTCTACTATGGCGACCGTGAAACGGATATTGCGATGACCGAGCTGTTCGGAGGATTTAGTAACGCATTCCGTCGGGCATACGAAAGCAGCTGGCCACTTGATTACGGTTATGAATCACGCAAGCAGCTATATAATTGTTACCATGTCCTCAATCACTTTAATCTCTTTGGTGGCGGTTATGCATCACAGGCAGAAAATATAATGAGAAGGCTGTTAAGCGAACGGAACCTGTGACATGTACAACACAGGTTAACTTAACTATGGACTTGACCAGATAAAAGCAGTTTGAATCATTTCTCTGCTGCAGAATGATATTTAGTCAATATTAGAATCAGGCAGTTAAGCTTACGGGCAATGAATATTGCGCAGATGTCATCACCAGATGGTTAACGCGCTTTCACTCAGAATAGCTATTGGCATCATCCGGCAGCACATCACGCAGGGCATCTCGATCTATCCACCAGCCGCTGCCAACGATGACATCAAGCATCATGCCAAGACGTGGCAGAAATTTTTCAGGTTGATTCAATTCCAGCCGCTCTACCCACATGTCGATCATTTCACGCTCTTTGAGATTGCTATGCCGGTAAGCAACGCTGGCTAACAGGTTGCCGGTAAGAAAGCCGAGGCTTTCGCGCATTTTGTCATCTTCTGCTCGCAGGTCAGCAAGGTAATGTGCAGTAGCCGCAGCAACAGCTCCGCCATCAGAGTCACTTGGCGTCTCTTCTATGACATGATCAAGCATGTTGGTGCTTAAGGTTGGATCAACCGGAAAGGTAACTGCAAGCCATACACCGTTGCCCAATGCAATAATTGATTCATCCTGATCAGCGGCATAAAGGACATCACAGGTTTCGACTGCATCCTGCCAGCGGGCAGCCGTTATAAAGGCATCAAATAACGGACGTGCTATGTCCCATGCTTCCTTTTTTCTGTCCATTGCAATCAGCAGTGTAGCAATATCCAGCAGCAAACGATTTCGAGAGAGTCCGTCGCTAGTTGCAGGCATTTCTGCTAATCTTTTCTGCAGACTGGAAAGTTCCTGCTGCATCTGTTGTGCAACATTCTCATCAGGTTCGATGATATTATCAGTCAGGCCCATGCCAATTAAATTATCTGTCATTTTGTTAAACCCGTTATGTGTAGCGCCATGTACCGTGATTTTAATTTACTCGTAGTTATCATGCTATGTCGTTTTCCATCATATATGCATGGCATTTCACAAATCACGAAGCAATGAACCATGGATAACATAGGCTTGGTCGTCATCATTGCTCTGGCAGTTATGTTTGTTACCCCCTACCTGTACATGAAAGTATCTGCAGCTCGCGCTGTAGGAAAGTCAGTACCTGTAGATAGCCTGAAAGTCGATGCTGATAGCAATATCGACGACCTGTATTATATATATTTCATGTCACAGAGCTGCTCGAGCTGTAAAAAGATGACACCCGTCATTAATCAGCTGAATTTAGTCGATCCTGGCATAGTTATTATTGATATTAACCAGACGCCGGAACGGGCACATGATTTCCATGTCTATGGCACGCCAACACTGATGGTGATCAAACAGGGTCGAATCAATAAAGTGAAGCTGGGTGAGCTAAAGGAACGAAAAATTAAACAGTTTCTCGATCGCTAAGAATAATTTGCAACAAAAAGGGCACCTGCTGGCGCCCTTTTTTACTCCAGCAGAAAAATCTGCCGGTCAACGCGATATCAATTACTTCGCGTTGTCTACCATGTACTGAATAGTCGCTTTCAGGTCTTCGTCAGAACAATCCATGCAGGTGCCTTTAGGGGGCATAGCACCCTTACCTTTGATAGCTACGGCCAGCATTGCATCCATACCGGTTGCAATACGTGGAGCCCACGCGGCTTTATCACCAAATTTAGGAGCGCCGGCAACAGCAGCAGCATGGCAGGTGAAACATTTAGTATCATAAATTTCTTTACCTTTATCGGCGCTTGCAACGCCAGAAAAAGCAACTAATGAAGCAGCAAGTACCAGGCTTGTAGTTAATTTCATTTAAATTCTCCAGTTTTATTAACGTATTCCTGAACTGACCTATCGATGTCAATTCGGGCTCAAAATTATTATATTCAGTCCAACCTGAATAAGGGCTGAACATTCTTACAAAGAAGAGATACAAAATAAAGACAAAATTTTTATGGGATATGATAAATATTCCCAAAATATCTCGCACAAAAAATCAGGTTTATGTCCTTATATCTATCTTACCCTGCCTATTTATTGACCTATTTTCATCCAGCAGGAATTCGATCAATGCCTTCTGTGCGTGCAGACGGTTCTCCGCCTCGTCCCACACCACGCTCTGCGGGCCTTCCAGAACTTCTTCGCTGACTTCATATCCGCGGTAGGCGGGCAGACAATGCAGGAAAATTGCGTTCTCTGATGCCTTCTTCATTAATGTTGAATCAACGGTATAGCCTTCAAAGGCCTGCTCTCTATGCTGCTTTTCTTCTTCCTGGCCCATGCTTATCCAGGTATCAGTGACAACAACATCGACACCACTGATGGCTTGTTCAGGTGAATTTGTAAGCGTGACCCGGCCTTCACAGGCCTCCAGTAATTCTGCCTCCGGTTCAAATCCCTGTGGCACTGCAATGGCAATATTAAAGCCAAACTGCTTGGAAGCGATCATCCATGAATGGCACATATTGTTTCCATCACCTATGTATGCCACCTCAATATTATCTGTGCGCCCGAGTTTTTCCTTTACTGTCATCATGTCTGCGAGTAACTGACAGGGGTGATTAAAATCTGTCAGTGCATTGATGACAGGGACACTACTGTATTCAGCGAAGCGAATAATCTTGTCATGCAGACCTGTTCGTATCGCCACGATATCTACCATACTGGAGATAACCCTGGCCGTATCCTCTATCGGTTCACCTCGACCTATCTGTGCATCTGCTGGAGACAGGAAAAGCGTACCGCCTCCCATCTGGTTCATGCCTGTTTCAAACGAAACCCGGGTTCGGGTAGACGATTTGTCGAATAAAAGGGCGAGCGTTTTGCCCTGCATCAACTGCGATGTCTTGCCTGACCTGACCTCCTGTTTTAGCTCAATGGCGCGATCCAGCAGAGCGCGCAGTTCTTCAGGAGAAAGATCAAGCAGACTAATAAAATGCCGTGTCATGTGTTCAGGAACTCTTCAACTAATGGGATCAGGCGCGTAGCTATCTCCCGGATTTCAGACTCGTTCGCTACCAGTGGTGGAAGCAGGCGTATTACGTTGTCAGCAGTAACATTGATCAACAGGCCTTTATCTGCTGCCTTCATAACCAGTTCTCCACATGGATTAGTCAGTTCGATTGCAAGCAGCAAACCGACCCCGCGCACTTCTTTTACACCAGGTTTACCAGCCAGTGCATCCGCTAGCAGCTTCTTAAGCAATGCGCCTGACTGCGAGGCCTGGTCTGCAAGATTGTCACGCTCCAGAACATCAAGAACAGATAAGGCTGTAGCACTTGCCAGCGGGTTACCACCAAAGGTGGAGCCATGATTACCCGGCCCGAACACCTGTGACGCGGCGTTATTCACAACGCAGGCACCGACAGGCATGCCATTACCAAGAGCCTTGGCCAGAGTCATTACATCCGGTACGACCCCTGCATGCTGGTGAGCAAACCACTTTCCACTGCGGCACAGCCCTGTCTGGATTTCATCCAGCATTAATAGCCAGCCATTATCATCACAAATCTCACGCAATGCTGCCAGGTAACCTTCATCAGGAATCTTGATTCCACCTTCACCCTGTATTGGTTCTACCAGTATGGCAACGACATTCTTATCATTCGTCGCAGCATGGTGAACGGATTCAAGATCATTGAATGGGACACGGCTAAAACCTCTTAACAGCGGCTCAAACCCTGCCCGAACTTTACGATTCCCGGTGGCACTCAAAGTCGCCATAGTACGACCGTGAAAACTCCCTTCACAAACAAGAATAGATGGAGTGTCTATGCCTTTCTTGTGACCATATAAACGTGCAATCTTTATCGCTGCTTCATTCGCCTCTGCACCTGAGTTGGCAAAAAAAACCTTGTCCATGCCGGTCAGTTTTGCCAGCCTGTCAGCCAGCCGGGTCTGCAGCGGTATTTCATATAAATTTGATGTATGCACCAATGTTGATGCCTGGTCACAAATCGCCTTGCTGATATCGGGATGACAATGGCCAAGGCCACAAACGGCAATGCCGGAGATGGCATCAAGGTATTTTTTACCTTCGCTATCTTCCAGCCACACACCTTCGCCACGTGTGAAGGCTAAAGGTAATCGGTTGTATGTCGACATGAGATGTTGCATGTTACTGCCCATAAAAACAAAAAAGCGCCTCTATTTGGGCGCGGAACGAGACTTTATATCACAATATTTTCAAATGGAAAAGAAAAAAACCCGGCCGTGGCCGGGTTCAATATAGAATTCCTAGCTGTATAAATCTGTGTGTGACTAGAAAGAAATCATAATGCTCATATGTGCGGTACTGCCAGCAACCATGAAAAACAGCATAGGGATAGACAGCATGGTGTTGGTGCGAGAGGCCAGCAGCGCTATACGTGCCGCTTTTAATTTAGCTTCATCGCTAGCTTCAACCATACCCAGAACCTTCTTCTGGTTCGGCCAGATCAGCACCCAGACATTAAACAGCATGATTGTACCCAGCCAGACGCCGAGTCCAATGTACGCCGCTGTGCCCTTGAGCAAAAATGCATTTCCAAGACCAATACCACTCTTTTCCAGGTAGTAAGCGCCCGTTAGCCAGGTAACCAGGGCTGCCCAGCGGAACCAGAGCAGGGCACGTGGTGCAATAAATTTTGTGATGGCCGTAGCAGAACCGTCTTCCTTGATTTTTGCCATGCTGGGGACCTGGATGAAATTAAAATAATACAGCAGGCCTATCCAGGTAATACCGGCCATTACATGCAACCAGCGGTCAATTAAAAGATCCATAATATATTCCTAGTTTTATATGTTTAATGTGTAAGATGTAATTTGCGGTCGTATATCAACCGAGGAAATTCTTTGCAAAGAAGAACAATACGACTGTCAGGACCAGCCCTGAAATAATCGTGCCCATGACCGAATCAAGTGGGTTTTTCATTTATTAACTCCAAACTTTATAAAAGTTTATTTAAAAGATGTAGATGTGTGTGATGTGGAATAATTCTATTGTTGAGCGGAACCGTCAACATTGTATTCTACGTTGACCGGGCCATATCAGGCAACAGGGATAACCCTACAAGTCCTCTCGAATAGTTCCCAGGATTTAATTGTTGCTGATGCCGTCAATAGAGCAGGATATAATCACACCTAATAGCAAGTTATTGCAATCCGTTACAGCCTTTAGCGAAGGTATTTCTGGCTAACATTAATGCATTTAAAGTGCATGAACTTCCCCTTCAGACTTGTAGTCTATGCGCGCTGCCAGTGCAGTATTTCACCTGCACAAAGAGGCACTAATTCTTCACTGCCCGCCGTGATTAATGAAGGCACCTGCCAGCTTTCCTTCTTCAGAGTGATCTGTTCGGCATTGATATTTAAACCATAGAAGCCCGGGCCATTAAGGCTAGCGAAGGCTTCCAGCTTATCAAGTGCATCATTGTCCTCAAACACTTGCGCATAGAGTTCGAGTGCTACGGGGGCTGAGTACATACCTGCACAACCGCAGGCGGACTCTTTTCGTGCACGATCATGCGGGGCACTGTCAGTGCCAAGAAAAAACTTCCGGTTGCCACTGATGGCCGCTGCGATGAGTGCTTGCCTGTGCGTTTCTCTTTTTAATACAGGCAGGCAATAGTGATGTGGGCGGATGCCCTTATCAAACATTGCATTGCGATTGTACACAAGGTGATGTGCTGTCAGTGTTGCCGCCACATTGTCCCCGGCATCAAGAACAAACTCTACGCCCTGTCGGGTAGTTAAATGTTCGAAAACCACTTTCAGCGCGGGAACTGCCTCCAGCAATGGCGATAAAACGTGATCTATAAAAACAGCTTCTCGATCAAAAACATCAACATCAGTATCTGTGACTTCCCCGTGTATCAGCAGTGGCACCTGGTGTTCTGCCATCGCCTCCAGCGTTGGCATAAGGTCTGGCAAGCTGGTCACTCCCGATTCCGAATTGGTTGTCGCGCCTGCAGGATACAATTTAAACGCATGGACATACGGGCTTTCTGCTACCGCCTTCACATCAGCTGGCTTGGTGTGGTCCGTCAGATATAGCGTCATCAATGCCTCAAAATCACAGTCGCCCGGACAGGCATTGAGGATATCCTGTCGATAGACCATTGCCATATCAACATCCGTTACTGGTGGAATCAGGTTTGGCATGACGATGGCACGCCTGAACGAATTCACCGTGGCAGGCAGAACGGCTTCAAGAATCTGGCCTTCGCGCAAATGCAAGTGCCAGTCATCGGGCTTTATGATACTGAGTGTTTTCATTATATTTCTATATAACTTGTTGAATATATTTAATATTTAACCAGATCAACGAATCTCTCAGGCTTAATTTACCTTGACCCTGAGGGTCAAAATAACGATTATACGCGTTTGAATTCATTAATTTATCATATTCAGGTTATTGAACTCTCAATGAAAAGAGAAACACATTGAGAATAATGATCCCGACCGTGCTGCACTCGCAGTCGGCTTTACCAGCTTCCTGAAACCTCGCTGCAATCAGGCAATGTATCATCGGCTGGAATACAAGGGTTGTTTCGATTCGCACAGACCTGCATCGAGGGAAAACAATGTCGACAGAAAAAGATCCTGATCCACGCGAAACCAGAGAATGGCTTGACGCGCTGGATTCTGTCATAGAAGTTGAAGGCACCGACAGGGCGCACTACCTGATAGAAAGACTGGTCGACACGGCCCGACGTGCTGGCGCCTACCTGCCTTTCAGTGCTAATACCGCTTACGTAAATACCATCCCTGCTCATAAGCAAGTGCGTAAGCCCGGTGACATGAAAATTGAAAACCGCCTGAAGTCCTATATTCGCTGGAACGCCATGGCGATGGTCGTCAAGGCCAATCTCAAACCTGGTGCAGTCGGCGGGCACATCGCAAGCTTTGCCTCATCCGCAACACTCTATGATGTCGGCTTTAACGATTTTTTTCATGGTCACGATGCAGAAAAGGGCTGTGACCTGATTTTCTTCCAGGGTCACATAGCACCCGGTATTTATGCGCGCGCCTACATGGAAGGGCGCATTACTGAAGAGCAAATGCTCAACTTCCGATTTGAAACTAACGGTGAAGGACTGTCTTCCTATCCGCATCCATGGCTGATGCGTGATTTCTGGCAGTTCCCGACGGTATCGATGGGCCTGGGGCCAATCATGGCCATCTACCAGGCGCGCTTTATGAAATACCTTGATGACCGAGAGATTCTCGATACTGATGGTCGCAAAGTCTGGGCATTTTGTGGTGACGGCGAAATGGATGAGCCTGAATCTGTTGGTGCGATAAGCCTCGCAGGACGCGAGAAACTGGACGACCTGATTTTTGTCATCAATTGTAATCTGCAGCGACTGGATGGCCCGGTACGCGGCAATGGCAAAATCATCCAGGAACTGGAGTCCCTGTTCCGCGGCGCAGGCTGGAACGTTATTAAAGTCATCTGGGGTTCCGGTTGGGATCGCCTGCTGGCACGCGACAAAGACGGCTTATTACTAAAACGCATGGAAGAGGCTGTGGACGGTGATTACCAGGCCTATAAGTCGAGGGATGGCGCTTTTGTTCGCAAACATTTCTTCGGTAAATATCCTGAACTACTGGAAATGGTCTCAGATATGACCGACGAGGACATCTGGCATCTGTTAAGAGGTGGTCATGATCCGCGCAAGGTTTATGCCGCCTATCATGAAGCCGTAAATCACAAGGGACAGCCATCGGTCATCCTCGCCAAGACAGTCAAAGGCTATGGTATGGGCACGGCTGGCGAAGCGCAGAACACTACCCACTCACAGAAGAAGATCAACAAGGAACAGATCAGGCGTTTCCGTGATCGCTTTGGACTGCCGATATCCGATGATGAGCTCGAACAGATCCCATTCATCAAGCCGGACGAGGACAGTGAAGAGATGCGCTACCTGCATGAACGTCGCCAGTCCCTCGGCGGATACCTGCCAAAACGCACATCAGATGTCCCTGCGCTTGATATTCCTGATCTGGACATCTTTGAAGCATTGCTTAAAAGCAGTGGCGACAGAGAGCTTTCGACAACGATGGCTTTTGTTCGCATGTTGTCAGCCATGACACGAGACAAAACGATCGGCAAACGACTGGTGCCAATCATTCCAGACGAAGCACGCACTTTTGGCATGGAAGGCCTGTTCCGTCAGCTTGGTATTTACTCATCCTCCGGCCAGCTTTATGAACCTGAAGATCACGATCAGATTATGTGGTACCGCGAAGATACAAAGGGCCAGATTCTGCAGGAGGGCATTAACGAAGCCGGTGCCATGTCAGACTGGATTGCCGCCGCCACAGCTTACACCAACCATGGCATCAACATGATCCCATTCTATATCTACTATTCTATGTTTGGCTTCCAGCGCGTTGGCGACCTGGTCTGGGCGGCGGGCGATATGCAGGCGAGGGGCTTTCTAATGGGTGGTACAGCGGGACGGACCACGCTCAACGGCGAAGGTCTGCAGCATCAGGATGGTCATAGTCTACTGGCTTCGGGAACCATACCAAACTGTGTTTCCTATGATCCAACCTATGCCTATGAACTGGCTGTCATCGTTCATGATGGCATGCGACGCATGTACCATGCACAGGAAAATATTTTCTATTACATCACCCTGATGAATGAAAACTATCATCACCCTGAAATGCCAGCAGGGGCAGAGCAGGGCATTCTTCGCGGCATGTATTTATTGAAGAAGGGCGGCAGAAAAAAATTACATGTTCAACTCCTCGGCAGCGGCACCATACTGCGTGAAGTTGAAGCGGCTGCTGAGCAACTTGAACAGGACTGGGCAGTTTCAGCCGATGTCTGGAGTGCTACCAGCTTTAATGAACTGCGCCGTGATATGGATGATACTGAACGCTGGAACCGCCTCAATCCGGGCAAGAAGGCCCGCACCTGTTTTGTTGCAGAATGCCTGTCTGAGAAAAAAGGCCCTGTTATTGCTGCCACTGACTATGTGCGCCTGTATGCTGACCAGATCAGAGCTGCCGTGCCCGGTGAATACCGCGTCCTCGGCACCGACGGCTATGGCCGCAGTGATACCCGTGAGGCACTGCGCAGTTTCTTTGAAGTCAATAGCTCACATATCGTCGTCGCCGCTCTGCAGTCACTTGCTGATAATGGCGAGCTTCCGAGCAAGATGGTCAGTGAGGCAATTAAAAAATACGGCATTGACGGCAACAAACCCAATCCTGCCACTGTTTAAGCAAAACTGCATATAACATCATGAAAAATATAATAGAAATTCCGGTCCCGGACATTGGCGACTTTGATGAAGTCGAAGTAATAGAGATTCTGGTAAAGGCCGGAGACAAAGTCGAAGCAGAAGACTCACTGATTTCACTCGAAAGTGATAAGGCGACGATGGAAATCCCTTCACCAGAGAGCGGAATAGTCAAACAGCTCAAGGTCTCAATTGGCGATAAGGTTTCTCCAGGCAGCATCATCCTGCTACTCGAAAACAACACAACCGCTGCGGCAACAGGCGCAAAGAACAAAGACAGTGATAGCTCAGCAGAGGAAAAAACCCCTCTTTCTTCTGCTAAAACAGCAACTATAACACCAACGCCCAACGTGCCCGCAGACCCAACTGCGGAGGTAGTTCCTTACGCGCCCGATACGGTGGCAGGGCAGCAGCGTTCACACGCCTCGCCCTCTGTTCGCCGATTTGCCTTTGACCTTGGGGTTAACCTGCATCAGGTCAGAGGTACAGGCCCGAAGGCAAGGATACTGAAAGAAGATATCGAGGCCTTTGTTAAGCAGACTATGCAGCAGGCTCCATCATCTCCAGCAGTTGCGAGCGTGATACCGCCTGTACCCAAAGTGGATTTTGCCAAGTTTGGTGAAATTGAAACCAGGCCTTTGTCACGGATCAAAAAGATTGCTGGCAAACACCTGCATGCCTGCTGGTTGAATATTCCCCATGTCACTCAGTTCGATGAGGCTGATACCACCGACCTGGAAGAATTTCGCAATAGCATGAAAGACGAAGCAGCACGCAAAGGTGTTCGCATGACTCCGCTTGTTTTTATCATGAAAGCCGTTGTTTCTGCGCTGAAAGAATACCCGCAGTTCAATGCCTCACTGGATGAAAGCAAAGAAAACCTGATAATCAAGGGCTATTATAACATCGGTGTGGCTGTCGATACCCCGGACGGGCTTATGGTCCCGGTTATTCGTGATGTCGATAGCAAAGGTTTCTATGACCTGGCGGAAGAATTGATGGAAATCAGCAACCGCGCTCGTGATGGTTCGTTAATGCCTGCTGACCTGCAGGGCGGGTCGTTCTCTATCTCCAGCCTTGGCGGCATAGGAGGCACTAACTTTACTCCTATCGTCAATGCGCCTGAGGTTGCAATTCTGGGTGTTGCACGATCGCAGATGAAACCGGTATGGAATGGCGCTGAATTTGAGCCTCGCTTGATGCTGCCGCTGGCACTTTCTTACGATCATCGGGTTATTGATGGTGCTGATGGCGCACGATTTACCAGTTATCTAAGCAAAATGCTCACCGATATCCGTAAAGTACTCCTGTAAGTAACACAGTAAGGAATAGAACAAATGACTAAGCTGACTGAAGTATGTCTGCCTGATATTGGTGATTTTGACGAAGTCGAAATCATCGAAATACTGGTTGCACGCGGCGACAGGGTGGATCGGGAAGACTCGCTCATCACACTGGAAAGCGATAAGGCAACCATGGAAATCCCGTCACCAGCAGCAGGTATAGTCAAGGATATACGGGTTACTGTCGGAGATAAAATTGCCCAGGGCGCCGTCATTTTAATGATGCAAGCACAGGATGATTCAACCGCCGCACAAAGTACATCAGAAAGTGAAAGCGAAACCGATAAAGACACGACTCAACCAGATGTCGTCGCGGAATCAGCTATGCCGGCAGTATCCACCGCAGGGACATTCGAAAAGTCGGATAAACATGCTGATGTCCTGGTACTGGGTTCTGGCCCTGGTGGGTATACCGCTGCCTTCCGTGCCGCAGACCTCGGCCGCCAGGTCATAATGATTGAACGCCATCAGCGCATTGGCGGTGTTTGCCTGAACGTAGGCTGCATCCCGTCGAAAGCGCTTTTGCACACCGCCGCCGTGATTAACGAGGCAGAAGAAATGGCTGCCCATGGTGTCAATTTTGGCAATCCCGACATTGATATAAAGAAGATTGCAGGCTGGAAAGAATCAGTTGTCGATCGCCTCACCGGTGGCCTGAAGATGCTGGCCAAGCAAAGGAAAGTTGAACTGGTGACTGGCGAAGGAAAATTCACCTCAGCAAACCACATTTCTGTTGCGACTGCTGACGGGGAAATCAACATATCATTTGATCATTGCATTATCGCTGCCGGCTCGCGGGTGACAAAAATACCTGTCTTCCCGAACGACGACCCGAGAATGATGGATTCTACCGATGCGCTTGAACTGGCAGAGATCCCTGATCGATTACTGGTCATTGGTGGCGGCATTATCGGCCTGGAAATGGCAACAGTCTACCAGGCACTGGGGGCAAAGATTACCATCGTTGAAATGCAGGATAACCTGATACCGGGTGCTGACAAAGACATTATCCGTCCGCTGGCAAAACGTTTGAAGGCCCGCTATGAAAACATATTCCTGAATACAGCGGTGACTGATATCAAACCACTGAAAAATGGCCTTAAAGTGTCATTTGAGGGCAAAGGTGCGCCAGAATCAGATACCTTCGACCGAATCCTGGTTGCCGTTGGACGCAGTCCGAATGGCTTGCTGATAGATGCGGACCAAGCAGGCGTTAATGTCGATGAGCGTGGCTTTATAGCGGTCAACAAACAACAACAGACCAACGTACCGCATATCTTTGCTATTGGTGACATCGTTGGCCAACCGATGCTGGCACACAAGGCAACACACGAAGCAAAAGTCGCGGCGGAAGTGATCAGCGGTATAAAGTCGGTGTTCGACCCGATGACCATACCCTCGGTAGCGTATACTGATCCGGAAGTTGCCTGGATGGGACTTACTGAAACACAGGCAAAAGCCGAAGGCATTGAAGTAGAGAAGGGCGCCTTTCCCTGGGCCGCCAGCGGACGCAGCCTGTCACTGGGTCGAGATGAAGGAATGACCAAGGCTTTATTTGACAAGGAAACGGGACGCATTGTCGGTGCCGGTATCGTTGGCCCCAACGCAGGTGAACTGATCGCTGAAGCCGTACTTGCGCTTGAACTGGGTGCTGATGCCGAGGATATCGGTTTGACCATTCACCCGCATCCGACTTTATCTGAAACATTATGCTTTGCAGCGGAAATGGCAGAGGGCACAATTACTGACCTGATGCCGCCGAGGAAGAGAAAATAGTGAAGTTTTAATGATTTACGTTTTACGTCTTATGTAAAAACGCATTATGATTTAAAAGTAAGAACGTAATCCCTAAAACGTTAAAACTCTTTTTAAACAAAATTCGGCAAAAAACGCCGCGACTACAACAGAAATAACCATTCACCAGGTATAACGCTCATGTCTGAAGTAAAAAAAGTTGTCCTCGCCTATTCCGGCGGCCTAGATACCTCCATTATCCTGCGCTGGCTGAAGGATGAATATCAATGCGAAATCGTCACGTTTACTGCCGACATAGGGCAGGGTGAAGAGGTAGCGCCAGCACGCGCCAAGGCCGAAGCCGCCGGCATCAAGGAAATATATATTGAAGATCTACGTGAAGAATTCGCTCGCGACTACGTATTTCCCATGTTTCGTGCCAACGCTATCTACGAAGGTGAGTACTTACTTGGGACCTCCATTGCCCGGCCCTTAATTTCAAAACGCCTGATCGAAATTGCACGGGCAACCGGTGCAGAAGCGATTTCACATGGGGCCACAGGTAAGGGTAACGACCAGGTCCGTTTTGAACTTGGCGCTTATGCCCTGATGCCGGGGATAAAAATTATTGCACCCTGGCGTGAATGGGATTTGCTGTCACGTGAAAAACTAATGACTTATGCCGAACAGCACGGAATTCCCGTCGAATTAAAGCGAGGCACTAAATCGCCGTACTCAATGGATGCCAATCTGCTACATATATCCTATGAGGGCGATAACCTGGAAGACCCCTGGAATGAGCCTGAAGAGGACATGTGGCGCTGGACAGTCTCACCGGAAAAGGCACCTGACAAGCCGCTCTATATTGAACTCGAATATGAAAAAGGCGACATCGTTGCTATTGACGGTGTCACGATGAGCCCTGCCACGGTTATGGAGTACCTGAACCGTGTCGCTGGTGAGAATGGCATAGGACGTGATGATATCGTCGAAAATCGCTATGTGGGTATGAAGTCCCGTGGCTGTTATGAAACACCGGCAGGCACCGTCATGTTAAAAGCCCACAGAGCAATGGAATCCCTGACACTGGATCGTGAAGCCATGCATCTTAAAGATGAACTCATGCCGCGTTATGCCAAACTGATCTACAACGGTTACTGGTTTAGCCCGGAACGTGAAATGCTGCAGGTTATGATTGACGAATCACAGAAAAGCGTAAATGGCAGTGTACGCCTGAAGCTCTACAAAGGAGGCATCATGGTGGTCGGCAGGAAATCAGAAACCGACAGCCTGTTTGATGAAGATATCGCTACCTTCGAGGATGATGCGGGCGCCTACGACCAGACAGATGCAACGGGCTTTATTCGCCTTAACGCTTTGCGTCTACGAATTGCCGCAGGCAAGAAAGGCCTGTAACGAAAAACCGGAGACAGACTATGCGAATGCTACATACCATGATACGTGTGGGCGATCTTGATCGTTCTATCAGCTTCTATACCGAAGTCCTCGGTATGAAATTACTCAGACGCAAGGACTATCCGGGCGGCAAGTTTACCCTTGCCTTTGTCGGTTACGGTGATGAAGCAGACCACACAGTACTCGAACTCACTCACAACTGGGACACCGGCAGCTATGACCTCGGCACAGGCTATGGACATATAGCCCTTGCGGTCGAAGATGCCGCTGCTGCCTGCGACGCTATCCGTGAGAAAGGCGGCAATGTTGTTCGTGAAGCAGGGCCGATGAAGCATGGTGGCAGCGTAATTGCCTTCGTTGAAGATCCGGATGGTTACAAAATTGAGTTAATTGAGCGATCCTGACTGGCAATCAAGTACCGGGTAAAACAACTTTGTCAGCATGCTAATCATTTCGTTTTAAACGTTTGCGTGTCCAACGGTACTGAGTGTCGCAGGTGTTCAGATTCGAACAAATGCATCGCGCAAAGCTACATGTCTTGTCTGGATCAGGCATGCAATACAGACACACTGTCATTAAAAATGGAAGTAGTTATTCGACCATACGCTTAGATCTCGATTGTAGGCTCTGACTATACTGGCTTAAAACTTACATCCTGGAACTTCTGTCTTACCTCAACAACACCAGCTCTTCTGATGCCGTAGGGTGGATAGCAACCGTATTATCCAGGTCAGCCTTGCAGACCCCCATTTTCATCGCCACGGCAAAGCCCTGAACAATTTCATCAGCGCCTTCGCCGATTACGTGAATACCGACGACCTTTTCTTTTGCTCCGGCCGTAATCAGTTTCATCAGTGACTTGGGCTTATGTTCTGAAAGTGCATGCACCATATTCGTAAAGCGGCTCTGGTAGACCTTGACCACACCATAACGTTCCCTGGCTGAATCTTCAGTCATGCCGACTGTACCTATTGGTGGGTGACTGAACACTACACTGGGGATATTGTCATAATCAAGCTTTGCCTCGGTCTGATTATTGAACAGACGATCTGCAAGGTGGCGGCCGGCTGCTATGGCCACGGGTGTCAACGCTGCACGGCCGGTTATGTCACCAACAGCATAAATTCCATCCACGCTGGTATTCTGCTGCGCATCGGTGTTTATAAATCCTGCATCAGTCGTTGTTAGCCCTGCCTTGTCGATTCAGATTTGATCTGTATTGGACGAGCGCCCAATTGCCCAGATAAGTTGATTAATGTCTTTGATATCCTCACTGTGGCTGCTAACGATATG
>JASJFV010000279.1:0-3762 GCA_033791885.1 Gammaproteobacteria bacterium
ACTACACTGGAGTTCACCATGCGTACAAACAGAGAATTTATCACCTCCATCCTCGCAGGATCAGTTGTTGCACCAGCAAGCGGGGTATCGACGGCAGACAGTACATACGTCGGTATCCATGGGATGTGGACTGACCTGAAAGATCTGGATTTTAATGTCGCTCCGGGTACGGTCGAATCCCAGTTCGATTCCGGTACCGGTTTTGGCATCACCCTTGGACGCAGCTTTAATCAGTTTAGAGCTGAGCTGGAATACACATCACGAAAGAACGACATAAAGTCACATTCACTGAACGGCGGCTCAACACTGCCTGGTAGCAAAGGTGAAGCGAAAAGTGACGCCTTCATGCTAAACGGCTACTATGATATTGACACAAACAGCGCCTTCGTCCCTTACCTGGGCGCAGGTTTTGGTATGGCCAAGGTCAAATTTGATGATTTTGGTGTCGCTGCTATACCAGACGTGCTGAATGACAACGAAAGCCAGTTTGCCTATCAGTTTATGGCTGGCGGTGAATACAGGTTTGCGGACACGTGGGGACTGTTTGCCGAATATCGTTACTTTGCCACTGCCGATGTCGATGTAAATACATCGTCAGCCACCGGTGATGTTTCTAACAGTATCGCCTACAAGACCAACAATATCCTGGTGGGCGCACGCTTCAGGTTCTAGTAAATATCTACTGAAAAAGACAAGTTACAATAAAAAAAGAGGAGAGCGAACAACCGCTCTCCTTTTTTATTGAAGTAACAACGATCGAAATAAAAGGAGATAATTGGCGAGTATTATAAATGGTGCATATATACAGGCGTTTCTGCTTGCTTCTCAGGCTAATGAGGTTAATGCCTGGTAAAAGCTCTCTACCTGCCAGGACCTGACGACTGAGTAACAGATTCGTACACATGTCCTCGCGCATCGAGTTGCCGGCATAGTGCTAGATATGCCTGCTCCACCTCCGCTACCGGCCCACGAAAACCCATCTCTATGTATGGCGACTCGCCAAGATGCGGCAGGCTAAATATCTTCGCTAAAGGCTGTTCCTGCTTCAGGTCATCCATCAGTTCAATTAATTCAGACTCACGCACCTGGTAAATGCGCACTGATCGCTCCAGAATATCTACTCCGGCTACGTCTCCATAATAGGTCTCAAGCAGCCAGTCGAGCATCGGCCAGGCCATTTGCGGAAAGCCGGGCAGAAAGAAATGCTGTTCGACGCTGAAGCCGGGGATATTATTGTAGGGATTGGGAATCAGCGCCGAACCATCAGGCAGGTCGGCCATCAAAATCCGCTTCGGATAGGCTTCAATACCGAACTGCGTTTCGATGAGCTGTGCCGCTTCAGGGTGACGTGTGAGGGGACGGTCAAAGGCGTTAGCTGCAGCCGCGCGGGTATTGTCATCAGGGGTAGCGCCGATACCGCCGAAACAGATCACCGGTACATCATACTGTCGGCTATGCCTGAGCTGTGCTTCAAGTGAATCCAGCTCATCGCCAACAATATGACACCATGCCAGCTGTAGACCACGCGCCGCGAGAGTATTGATCATGTGCGGCAAATGCTTATCTGTACGCTTACCACTGAGCAGTTCATCTCCGACTACGATGGCAGCGAATGTTAAACTCTGTTGCATCAGCTGACTACCGTCTGCAGGGCATGCAACGGCTGGAAAAGTATTTGTTGTGCGACTTGTGCCATTCTTTCAGCCTTATCAGATATTGGCAGATATTAGCAGGTAGAACTGCAAGGTCTCGCATATTGCTCCACCAGTTTACCGACATCAACTCGTGCCTGCAGTTTCGAACAAAGCATATACATACCACCGAGCTTGCGATGCAGAAATAGAATATCGGGTGGTGGCATACGCCACAGGTGATTCTCCATTCGCAGCTTGATCAGCAGCTGGCTCATACGCTCTGCCAGATCGCTAGTAGTAAAATCAAACGCCCCTTGCACGCGCGCCGGTTCGGTTGCCATATGCAACAAGCCTATTATGGCATCAGCATAAGCCTGCTCATCGGATGCATCGAGATATCCAACTTCAATTGCAGCCTGCTTAAGCATCACAGTATCGTCTCTCATGCCAGCGAGCAAAAGCCTGCCAAGAGCATCGCGTCGTTCCTCTGTGTAACGACGTGTGGCACCAAAATCAAGCAGCACAATACGGTCCTCATCGCGCTGGTAAAGAAAATTGGCAAAATTGGGATCGGTCTGCACCAGCCGCCAGGTGAATAATTCACGCAGACTCAGCCCCAGCAGGCGGGTTGCAAGCTGGTCACGCTGCTGCTGAGGCTGGTCAACACTATTTTCAATCGGCTCACCTGCGGTGAATTCCATCGTCAACACATCGATGGTTGTCAGAGCACCGTGGACGCGTGGCACGATGAAATTTTCGTCGCCAACGAGGTGTGCGGCAAAGGCCTCAAGGTGCTGTGCTTCAGCGAGGTAATCGGCTTCAGCATGCAGTTGTAATTTTGCCTCCTGAAGTAGTGGCTTTAATGTCTCCGATGGAACCATTTTGAACAGGCTCAGCAATCCTGCAACGTTATCTACGTCGCTGTCGATGCTCTGCCGTATACCCGGGTACTGAATCTTTATTGCAACATGATCGCCATCCACCGTTACCGCCTCGTGTACCTGGCCAATCGATGCGGCCGCCAGTGGTGTGAAGACGAAACGGCTGAAGCGGTCCTGCCACGACTCACCCCATGCCTGCGTAAGCACGGCATCGACCTGGCCCAGCGGCATCGCATGTGCTTCCTGCCGCAGACGTGCAAGGATGTCTGTCAGCTGCCGGGGCAGCAGGTCATTCGACTCCATCGATAGCAGCTGCCCTACTTTCATCGCCGCTCCGCGCATTTCAGAAAGTCTGTTCGCCAGCCGTGTTGCATTGGCCGGTGTCATAAGCATGTCACCCATTGTTGGCAGGTTGCCGCTGGCCACCTGGCGCAGACCTGCACCTAACATGCCGCTGGCGAGACCTCCGGCCAGGCGCCCCATCTGCATAAGGCGCCCGGCACGGCTAGCGGGTACCGGCTTTTCACTGATCATCAGCTGTTACCCGACTTTGCTTTCTCAACCCGGGGATTCGTCTGATCAACATATATCAGGCTATCCGTATCAAAGCCCAGGGCCTGCGCTTTTTGTACCAGCTGATCAAGGACATCCTGCGGTAATTGCGGTGTCCGTGAGAGTATCCATAAATAGGAAAGATTCGGGCCACTGACCAGGGAGTAGCTATAGCCTTTTGAGTCCAGCTCGATGATGTTGTAACCGCCGTAAAATGGCCCGAAGAAGGAGACCTTAAGCTGGCCCTTTGTCGGCTCACCCACTAGATAGGCTTTGCCTTCAGCTTCTTCCCAATCCTGTTTTTCTGTATCGAAGCCACGGTTGACTACCCGCACGCCACCGTCCGGCAGCAAACTATAATTTGCAGTGACATGGCTCATACCACGTTCAAAGCGGTGGTCAAGGCGGGCGATTTCGTACCAGCGCCCGAGGTAGCGCTGCAGGTCGAATCCGTCCACAGTCGTCACCCCTGCCGGTATCCCGGTACAGCCACTGAGGAAAAGTAACAGCAGGCTGATGATAGAAATACGTTTCATTGGTTTATCTCCATTGCAGTATTATTAAATGTGTCTGCCCGGGTAAATAATTCAAGATGCTCGTCAGGACTGGCAATCATGTGCCAGACCATGTCATGCGACTTGTTCTTCACTGCATTTTCCACTCGGGAAAAATACCTGAACGCTTGTCCCCTCACC
>JASJFV010000280.1:0-16145 GCA_033791885.1 Gammaproteobacteria bacterium
ACCCAGTCCGGGAGCTGATTTATGGCGTGAAGTAAGACAGCGTGATGGGATTGTAAGCGGCACAACACAGGCCAGGGGAGTTGATGCCGGTACACTCATCAATTCTTCTGGAGAAGCATGGCGTGAATACCGCATTAGCAAACTAATTCCGTATAGTGCTTACATATTCGGAGCGATGCTTGCTGTCTTCCTGGTTTACTTTCTGATACGTGGAAAAATTCGGATCACGGGTGGCCGTTCCGGTGTACTTATCCCTCGGTTTACACTTTTTGCCAGATGGGTGCATTGGGTCGGTGCTGTTACATTCATGATACTGGCCTTTACCGGCCTTGTGCTGCTTTATGGGAAAGTGGTGCTAATTCCAGTTCTTGGTGCTGAAGGCTTCGGGGTAACTGCTTCAGTAGGAAAATGGCTGCATGATGTTATTGCACCTCTTTTCATCGTTGCCCTGATTTTCATGATATTCACCTTTCTGAAAGAATCACTGATTAATTTTAAGGTTGATATGATGTGGTTCCTGCGTGCCGGTGGATATCTTGGCGGCAAACACCCGAGTGCAGAAAAAGTCAACGCTGGTCAAAAACTATGGTACTGGGCTGTGGCGCTTGGTGGCCTGGCTATTGTTGCCAGCGGCCTTATCATGTATTTCCCTAATTTCGAACAGGGAAGGGTGTTGCTTCAGGATGCGCACATGATTCACACACTGGCATCCGTGTTCGTGATTGCATTTATGATCGTGCATATTTATCTCGCCTCGTTTGGTGTCGAAGGAGCGCTGGAATGCATTACTACGGGTTATTGCGATTCCAATTGGGCTAAAGAACACCATGACCTGTGGTATGAAGAGATGGAGAAAGAAGGCAAGGTAGGCGCAACTTTTGAAGACACTAAAGAAGCGCCCCCAGCGTCTGCTAAACCGAGTCAGGGATAAAGGATTATCAAGCCGCAGACGAATAACTACTTTGCGTAGTTGTAAAGCAGTTTCCACGGTTATTTTTAATGCACGAAGATTGTAGAATCTGCATGCAATTTATCTTTCTTCTGTTTAGTTTTTTTGTGTGCATAAAAAATGCAAACCGATTTCGCTTTCCTTTTTCAACTACTATCCTAACAGTAGCTACTGGTATTTTAAGTAGACCACCTGAACAGGCACATAAGAAAAGAGTAAGGTTTTTCTTCACCCATTAGCTATTCTTTACATGCCTCATTGGGATTGTCTCTCTACAGTGTGTAAAATCACCCCACCTTATCTATAACACTGGATTTTTTCGACATGCCTTCTTATGCAGGAGCTGAAGACTTTAAGCACGACCAGCAGGCCAGAATTGGGGTGATGCTGGTCAATCTCGGTACACCTGATGAAGCCTCGGTAAAGGCTGTACGACGCTACCTTGACGAGTTTCTTTCTGACCCTCGCGTGGTGGAGTCTCCGAGACTACTCTGGTGGCTGGTGATGAATCTCCTCATTCTGCGTTTCCGGCCGCGTAAGGTGGCGCGCGCATATGCTTCTGTGTGGCAGCCCGGTGGGTCACCGCTAATGGTGTATTCAAGGGCGCAGGCTGATGCATTACAGAACGAACTTGACGGCCACTTCCCTGACTATTTCAAAGTTTCGCTTGCAATGCGTTACGGCAATCCAGCGATTCAGGATGTTATGGAAGAATTTCGTCAACAGCACTGCCGCTATCTTCTGGTAGTGCCGATGTATCCCCAGTATTCTGCAACTACCACGGCATCTATATTCGATGAAGTCAGCAGAATTCTAAAGTCCTGGAGGCTACTGCCGCAGATGCGTATGCCGATGCATTATCATGATAATGCATCCTATATTGAGGCGCTGGCAATGAGTGTTGAGGCAAGCTGGCAGGAAAATGGTCGCGGCGACAAATTGCTAATGTCATTCCATGGTCTCCCACAGCGGTACCATAAGGCTGGAGATCCATACTTTTGTGAGTGTATGAAAACGGCACGTCTGCTTGCTGACAGGCTTGGCCTGGAGGATTCTGCATGGCTGGCTGCATTCCAGTCACGATTTGGACGCGAACCCTGGCTGCAGCCTTATTTTGATAAAACATTGACCAAATTACCTGCATCTGGCGTGAAGTCAGTCGATGTGATCTGTCCCGGGTTTGCCGCAGATTGCCTGGAAACACTGGAGGAAGTTGCCCAGCATGACAGAGATCTTTTTCTCAAGGCCGGTGGTGAGAGGTATCACTATATAGCAGCATTAAATGATCAGGAAAGCCATGTTAAAATGCTGGGTGAACTGGTCCATAATGAGACGCAGACCTGGATGGTTGAACTGGAACGATATAATGAGCCAGACCAGTCTGCGAAAAGACTTCAGCTAGCGATAAAACAGGGCGCTGAGTCATAACAAAAAATTGAGGAAGCTATGAACAAAGGTATATTTCTATTTTTCACTCTTGTATTGGCCTCTGTTGAGGCAATTGCCGGGACGCCTGTTCCTGACTACAAGGCAGAGCAGCTTGCTGAACATACTTATGCCATTATCGGTCCAACAGAGAGGCCTAACCCGAAAAACCTGGGGTTTATGAATAATCCTGCAATACTGATGGGTAATTCCAGTGTCATTATTATCGATCCAGGTTCGAGTCTTGAGTCCGGGCGCATGGTATTAAGGCAATTAAAAAAGCTGACGAACAAACCGGTAACGCTGGTTTTTAACACCCACGTCCATGGAGATCACTGGCTGGGAAATCAGGCGATTCGTGAAGAGTACCCCAATGCGAAATTTTATGCCCATCCTGAAATGATCAGGAAAGCGAAAGAATCAGAAGCTGAGGCATGGATAAAAACCATGAGCAGCCTGACCAACGGGGCTACTGATGGGACACGTGCAGTGATTCCGGAAAATGAACTGAAAGATGGCGATACTGTCAAAATTTCCGGTCTGACCGTTAAGGTACATATCATGCCGGCCGTTCACAGCTATACCGATGCAATGTTTGAAATTGTAGAAGATTCCGTAATGTTTACCGGTGACAATGTAACCTATAAACGTGTTGCCAGATTCGATGATGGTACCTTTAGAGGCACTATTAAAATGACAGATAAACTGCTTGAAGATAACTTCAGGCATTATGTCCCCGGTCACGGACCAGCAGGTGATAGAAAGATAATCGAGAGCTTCCGTAATTATGTCGTAACACTTTACAACACAGTAGCGGAATTTTACGAGGAAGGACTGTCAGATTTTGAGATGAAGGATAAGGTAGTTGAAAAGCTGGTTGAATATCAACAATGGCCTGGGTTTGATGATGAGATTGGAAGGCATATCAGCCTGGCCATCCTTGAGGCTGAGAAGGCTGCGTTTGAATGATCAAGTCGGGTCATTGTGTCACGTGCGTAACAAGGCAATCTCCAGGGACTCGGAAATTGCCTTGTTATGTTGAAGCATGAGATGGTGACATACGAATCTAAATCGAGGTTTCGAGCGATCTAGATTAGTAAAGAGCCTCAAGTCCACCCTGTCTGGCACGTGTATTAAACATTTTGCGGTAGTAATTGATGGCGCTGATGCCATTGGTGCTGACATCAAAAATTAGCCATCCACGGGGAGTCTTGTGGAATGAGAATCGCACATCAATCGGATAGTTATTAGGCTGCAGAATGCGAGCGGTGACATCGACTTCGTTCTGATTAATGCGGCGGTGCGGCATGAATCTTACTTCTGGCATATTGCCCGCATAACCACCTACAATGTTAGCCAGTGAAGAGAAAAATGACTTTGCCAGTTTTATTGTAAAGGCTTTTCTCTGTTCAGGATTCATCTGCTCGTACCAGTAGCCGCCCGACCAGCGTGCCAGTGTTTCGATATCAAACTGAGGAGCAATTCGTGTGCGGATTAATCCAACCAGTGCCTCCTTGTTGCCAGCCTGGTCACTGTTAAGGAATGTCTGCAGGTCCTCAATGCCCATCCGTAGAATCGTATCGGGCGCAGGGCGGGACTGAGAGTTTCCTGCGCTGGATGAAGCATAAGAGCCGGACTGCTGGGCCAGGCTTAACCCGGGCATTAACAAAAGCGTAAGCAGGAAGGGGAGTAATTTTTTCATATGGTGTAATCCTTTAGTGGAATGAGTGGTGAAATTTGATATTAGTATTATTATAAAGTAGATCAGTAGTCTAGCTTCATTAAGCGGTCAGTACACTAAAATTAATGTAAATATTCAACAGCAAATACGACTGAATGAATGTTGTCAGCTATACGCAAACCTCTATGGGTAATTATGTCAGAATTCTGGAAAACAACGGCACTTGATGAGATGACGAATGAGCAATGGGAGTCGCTATGTGACGGATGTGGGCAGTGCTGTCTTGTAAAACTTGAAGACTCTAAAAGCGCCAAGGTCTTCTATACGAATGTTGTCTGCTACCTGCTGGATCAGAATGCCTGTCGTTGCAATGACTATGAAAATCGCTGCACCCTGGTGCCGGATTGTGTCAAATTGACACCCGACAACGTTGGAGATTATTCCTGGATGCCAGAAGACTGTGCTTACCGACGGCTATCTGAAGGACGCGAACTGGCATGGTGGCACCCCCTGGTTTCCGGCACATTCAGCACAGTACATGATTCGGGGGCATCAGTGCGGGGTAAAGTTGTTAGCGAAGCTGACGTGGACCACGATGAACTGGAAGATTATATCGTGGACTGGGTTCGCTAGACTGATAATATGGTTGCGGGTAGATGCTGGAAAATTGAAGAAAAAAAGGAAGAAATTAGCGTTATTATCGCTTCCAGAAGGCCGGCGTTAAAACAACCAGCAGGGAAAATAATTCGAGCCTGCCCAGCAGCATGGTAAAGCTTAATATCCATTTGCCAGCATCGCTAATAGACTGGTAGTTGTTTGCCACATCACCCAGGCCCGGGCCCAGGTTATTCAGGCAGGCTGCCGTGGCGGAGAAGGCAGTGACAATATCTGAGCCGCTCATCATCATAAGCAGCCCAAGGCTTACAAAGCTGATCACGTATAGCGCGAAGAAGCCCCACACAGCGTTTATGACGCTGTCAGGTACTGGGCGTTTATTCAGTTTAATCGGCAATACTGCATTGGGGTGCAGCAGGCGATCGATTTCGCGTCGACCCTGACGCAGTAATAGTTCTACCCGAATCACCTTCATTCCACCCGCAGTGGAACCTGCGCAACCGCCGACAAAACTGCTGATGATAAGTAATACTGGCAGGAGGCCAGGCCAGTAACTGAAGTTATTAGTGGTGAAACCAGTAGTGGTCGCTACCGAGATAACCTGAAACAATCCGAGCCTTATGGCAACACCAGTGTCCTCAAAGGTGCCTTCAAGAATTAGCAGCGTAACGGTAATCACAGAAAGTGTAGCAAGAATTAACAGGAAGGCTTTCACCTCGGAATCTGAAACATACTGTCGCAGACTGCGCCGGCGTATAGCCAGGTAGTGCAGTGAAAAATTAATACCGGCTATAACCATAAATAGCATGGCTATAATGTCAATCAGAGGGTTATTGAAAAATCCAATACTTTTATCATGAGTTGAAAATCCGCCGATCGCGAGGGTAGAGAAGCTGTGGCCGATTGCATCAAAAAGATTCATTCCAGCGGCAAAATAGAGCATGGCGCAAAGCACAGTCAGGCCAAAATAGATATACCAGAGTGCCTTGGCGGTCTCAGTAATGCGGGGTGTCAGTTTGTTGTTTTTCATCGGGCCGGGGGTTTCGGCGCGGAATAACTGCATACCACCCACCCCGAGGACAGGAGCTATGGCGACAGCCAGAACGATGATGCCCATACCACCAAGCCATTGCAATTGCTGCCGGTAATAGAGAATAGATCGTGGCAGGGCGTCAAGCCCCGTCAGAACTGTAGCCCCGGTTGTTGTTAGCCCGGACATGGACTCGAACACGGCATCAATCACTGACATATAAGGGTCTTCTGCCAGCATAAAGGGCAGTGCACCGGAAAGTGCGAGTACCAGCCAGAATAAAACGACGATGAGAAAACCGTCACGAATTCGTAGATCATCTGATTTTTTTCTATTCGGCAGCCACATCAGGGCGCCGAGGACTAGCACAGCAATCCATGACTGCAGAAACACCAGGTGAGTACCATCAGCATCAAACCATCCAATCAGCAAGGGCGGCATAAGGCTGACACTGAAGATGATCAGTAAGAAGCCGAGGACCTTGAGGATGAGTCGTGTTTGCATAAAATAAATAAGACAGGATCAGATAAAGAAGGCACTAACCTGAAATAATGCGACAACATCGTTGATGTGTTTCTTCTCCTGCACAAACAGGATTATATGGTCCTGGTTTACTATCACCGTGTCATGATGAGGGATGATGACTTCTTCCCCCCGCAGTATGGCGCCAATAATAGTTCCTTTGGGTAATGGAATTTCATCAATTCGTCGTCCAACCACTTTACTGGACTGGTCATCGAGAGCAATGGCCTCAATCGCTTCCGCTGTTCCAAGACGCAGTGAGTGGACAGCTTCCAGGGCGCCGGTGCGAAATTTTGGCAGTACACTGCCTATCGTTGCCTGCTTCGGCGAGTAAGCAATATCGATCATCGTACGCTCTATCAGGTCAGCATATGCAGTACGGTTAACGATTGACATTACCCTTCGTGCACCGAGTTGTTTTGCTAGCATGGCTGATAAAATATTGGCTTCGTCATCATTAGTGATAGCACAGAAAACGTCCATTTTATCGATATTTTCCATCTTCAGCAGTTCTTCATCTGCTGAGTCACCAACAAGGACGATGGTGCGTTTGAGATGTTTTGAAACTTCTGTTGCCCGTTCAGGGCTATGCTCAATTAGTTTGACCTTGTAGTTTTTTTGTTCCAGCGCTTCAGCCAGTCGGAAGCCAATATTACCGGCACCTGCAAGCATAATTGTGCGCACCGGCTTATCCAGTTTGCGCATTTCACTCATAACATCGCGTATGTGCTCCGTTGCGGCAATGAAGAAAACTTCATCGTTCACTTCTATCACGGTATCCCCATCAGGCATGATGGCTTCACCCTCTCGATAGATAGCGACAACACGTGTTTCGATATTGGACAAGTGGTCTTTTAAGGCACGTAGGTGATGGCCGACCAGTGGCCCATCATCGTAGGCTTTGATGGCTACGAGTTGAATTCGGCCATTGGCAAAATCCAGCACCTGCAGGGCACCGGGCCGTTCAATTAAGCGCAACAGTTCAGTGGTGACTATTTGCTCGGGGCTGATAATGTCATCGACACCGAGTCCACCTTCAGCAAACAGGCGCTCTTCACTGACATATTCTGTGGCGCGAATGCGTGCAATTTTTTTTGGAGTATTAAACAGGATAGATGCAATCTGGCAGGCCGCAATATTGGTTTCATCACTGTTAGTAACGGCAAGTATGAGTTCTGCATCGTCGCACCCTGCTTCACGTAAAACATCCGGGTATGATGCATGGCCATGTACTGTTCGAATATCAAACCTGTTTTGCAGCAGACTCAGTCGCTCTTCATCAATGTCTACGAGAGTGATATCTCCACCAGCTTCACGTGACAGAATTTCAGTAACAGATGTGCCAACCTGGCCGGCACCGAGAATGATTATTTTCATAATACTTTAATGTTTACGGCTATTCTTCGGATTGATGTCGAGGGCCTTCAGCTTGCGGTAAAGATGGGTCCTTTCCATGCCAGTTATTTGCGCGAGTTCACTAACATTGCCACCGACCTGCTTCAGGTGGTGTAGCAGGTAATGGCGCTCAAAATCATCACGTGCATCTCGTAGTGACTGATTATACTCAGGTGTATACTGCGGTGAATCTTCTGTAATAGTGCGCTTACCAAGGGCGGATTGTACTTCCTCCACAGCAACTTCTTCTCCACGATTCAGGATCAGCAGCCGCTGCACAAGATTTTTTAATTCCCGCACATTACCTGGCCAGCTGTATTGTCTGAGTATATTCATTGAAGCACTGGAGAATCTCCGAGCGGGTAAATGATCGACACTGACCATGTAGTCGAGATAGTAATCAATCAGCAATTGAACGTCCTCCGGGTGTTCGCGCAGAGGCGGGATTCTGATCGGTATGACATTCAGGCGGTAATACAGGTCTTCGCGAAATCTGCCGGCAGAGACTTCTTCTTCAAGGTTGTGTGTGGTTGCAGCGATGACGCGTACATCCAGTTCAACAGGCGAATTGCCTCCCACACGCAGGAAACGATTTTCTCGCAGAGCTCCAATTAGCTTGGCCTGTGTGTCGAGGTCCATGTCGGCTATTTCATCAAGCAGTAATGTGCCACCTCTGGCCTGCTCAAAAGATCCTGCAGTCACTAGGCCGTTCTTTTCCGATCCGAACATTTGCACTGCAATGTTTTCAACTGGGATGGC
This sequence comes from Gammaproteobacteria bacterium, assembly GCA_033791885.1. Taxonomy (GTDB): domain Bacteria; phylum Pseudomonadota; class Gammaproteobacteria; order BMS3Bbin11; family BMS3Bbin11; genus BMS3Bbin11. The sequence goes on from JASJFV010000280.1 coordinate 8,377, forward strand.
GGCAAGGTTGATGGTAACCAGTTTGGCATCAGCGCGAGGACTAAGATTATGAATCATGCGAGCGGCAATTTCCTTGCCACTACCGGGTTCACCACTGACCAGTACCCAGCTCTCAGTATTAGCAACAAGCTTTATCTGTTCTCTTAGCTGCTGCATACTCGGGCTGTCGCCGATCAGTTCATTAACCGGTTGTAATTGTTGACGCAGCTGCACATTTTCGTTGCGTAGTTGTACATTCTGCAGAGCTCGCTGAACAGTGACAATAAGCTTGGCCATTGAAAGCGGCTTCTCAAGAAAATCATATGCGCCATAGCGAATGGCATCAACAGCAGTTTCAACATTGCCATGCCCGGACATCATAACTACAGAGGGAGGTGTTTCCTCATTGTCCATCCATTCTTTTAACAATGCGATGCCATCGGTGCCGGGCATCCATATATCAAGCAATACAAGGTCTGGATTAAATTCAATTCTTGCAATGCGCGCTTCCTCAGCATTAGCCGCGGTGGTTACGATGTAATCCTCATCTTCCAGAATTTCCTGCACCAGGCGGCAAATTTCGGGTTCATCATCAGTAATTAGAATGCGATTATTATTCATCGTTTATCAGTTGTTGATTGTTGTTGCTGAGCCAACCTGTTCATTTTGACGGGTAATTGTATGGTAAAGCAGCTGCCGCCATTTTTCATGTTTTTTGCCCAGATTGCGCCACCATGCTCGTCAATAATTTTCTTCACAATGGCCAGGCCCAGGCCGCTGCCTTTCTCCTTACTGGTTACATAGGGCTCAAATAATTGCTCCATCAGTTCTTTCTGGATTCCCTTGCCATTGTCTTCAACGCGTATGGTGACTATCTTTTCATTCTTGCCTGTTCCTGATTGGGTGCTGACCAACAGTTTCGCATTTTCAGTGTTCTCAAGAGCTTGCACTGCATTGACGATGAGATTATTAAATACCTGGCGCATGCGACCGGAATCTAGCATCATCGGAGGGATGGAGTCATCCAGCGACAGTGTCACCTCGACTTGCCCGAAGTGTCCTTTATGCAGTTCTACTACATCCGCCAGCAGCTGATTCAGATCTACATCATGGATATTCATGCTGACAGGCTGTGCATAGCTGGAAAAGGCATTCACCATCTCTTTCATGGAGTCTACCTGTTCGGAAATAGTGCGTGTTGCGCGATCCAGAGTCTGTTTCTGCGAGTCATCCAGTGTGTGGAGATATTTTTTTCTAATCCTCTCAGCCGATAACTGTATTGGCGTCAGCGGATTCTTGATTTCATGTGCTAAACGCCTGGCAACTTCACCCCATGCAGCATCACGCTGTGCCTGCAACATGACAGTGATGTCGTCGAAGACAAAAACATAGCCTGAACCACCTGACTGGTTACCGGGCAGGCGCGTTCCACGACATAACAAAACCTGTTTGCCATGCGAGCTGAACAGGGTCACTTCCTCATTCCATTCAGGCTGGTTTGCCAGGATTGCTTCATTCAGAATAATGAAAAAGTCTTTAAGTGGTGCCAGTGCCTGGGATAATTGCAGGATGTTTTTATTATAGAGTGTATCCAGTTCTTCAATATCCAGTATTTCGCATGCACGGCTATTATGCGTCCGCAGTTTCTGATTGGCGTCAAAAGATAAAACGCCAGAGGACAGGTGGCCAAGTACTGTCTCCAGGTAAGTGTGCTGTTCGACCAGCTTGATTTGGCTCTGTTGTGCATTTTCACGTGCCTTTGAAATCTGCTGGGTCATGCGATTAAATGACTTGATCAAGATGCCAAGCTCATCATGGCTGGTGACGGGCAACTGCGTGTTGTAGTTGCCATCAGCGACAGCCTGGGTGCCTTCGGCTAGTTCACGCAAAGGTGATGCCAGGCGTCGTGCAGAGAAAGTGGCTGTCCACACTGCCAGCAGCAAAGTCATTAGGCTGACCAGGCTCAAGGTCATGATAAAGCCGAATTTGATTGGTCCACGCAGGTATAGCAGCCGGTCATACTCGCCAATGGCCGTATTGATACTCGATTCCAGGTTTGCGAAACGAAGAGGAATAGGTTTGATTGCCTGCAACACATGGGGGGGCATGCCCACAGTAGATGGCGGAACGATGACTGCAAGTCTAATGATCCGGCTGCCATCAACCCCTGTTTCCTGCTCAGCATAAGCGTCATTGCTGTCGAGTGCTGTGAAGACACGTTCGCCTGGCTGCGAGGGCAGTAAAGTGCCTGGTTGCATTGAACTGGAAGCAAGAATACGCCCATTTTGAGTGAACATGGCTGTTTCACTGTATCCTTCTTCACGTCGGATTCTGTCCAGTAGACTGATTAGCTCAAGGCTGTCTGAGGTGTTTTCTACATCAGGAACGTAGCGAATCAGGGTCTCTATCTGTCCTTCTTTGAGCGATTTAAGAGAAACTTGTCCAAGCAGGGTTGCATCAGACATCGCCTGCTCAATGCGGACATCAAACCAGCTATCGATGCCATGGCTGAGAAATTGTATCGAGATATAATAAACCACGATTAAGGGCAGAAAGGCCAGCAGGCTGAACATAGTAACCATACGTAATGTCAGGCGCGAGCCAATGACTTTCGAACGGACCTGCTTGATCAGCTTGTAAAGGCTGCCCAGGTTGAGCACCAGCAGTACAAAGATTCCAACCAGATTAACAACTAATAGCGGTGCATAGATATCGGCCAGCTTAGCGGTATTCTGGGCGGCAAAACTCAGCAGTAACAGTGCAATAAGCAGTATTAAGGACAGAATCAGTGCCGGCACAGGGCCGGCAATGATATTTTTCAGCGAATTAGTGGCCACTCTGTCCACTTGCTGTTGAGGTGCCAGGATGAGGAGAAATAGGCCAGAGGGCGCATCATGGCGGGTAATTGACCTAAATCAAGTTTCACACGGGCCTCGAGGTAGTATTTTTTTCCCTCTTTTAATGGCTCTGGTAAGGGCAGGCTTAAATTATTGAACACACCCAACCTTTCCAGTGCAGCACGCTGGCTGCCGAACGTTTCTTCCTGGTTCAGCAGGTCGGGTCTGCTAACGACGTATTCATCTGATACCGGCCTGTAAGAGATGATAATGGGCACAGTCCACACGGCGACTTCCTTGTCGTAGTAATAATTACGAGCCCGATTGAGTACGAACTCCATGTTTAACTGTAACGGAATGCTTTTGCTCAGGGCTTTTCTGACATCATCCGTCAGCGTCAGTGTGAGGTTTCCGTCAACCTGTATTGACTGTCCGTCCAGGCGTGCTTCAATCTGGTCAATACTCATGTCGCGGCCGTGTGCGCTGCTGGACCAGGCTGCGACCAACAGCAAAAGGCTGAGCAGCAGGGGGTTGTTATTTTTTTTGCAGACAAGCATAAAAGAAGCCATCCATCTGGTGTTCGCCTGGCAGGATTTGAATTCCATGTTGGCGCGAATGGGCGTAGTTTACATGTATATCCTGCTCCATTGCAGTTTCTTCTTCAGCAAGGAAGCAATGAACAATGTTTTCATTCTCCTGAGGCAGGATGGAACAGGTGGCGTAGAGTAGTTTTCCACCATCATTCAGCAGTGGCCAAAGGGCGTGTAATAGTCTTAGCTGCTGCTCGGCAAGGCGCTCGATATCTGACGGTCTGCGCAGTAGTTTGATATCCGGATGGCGTCGAATGACGCCACTGCCAGAACATGGTGCATCGAGAAGAATACGATCATACTTATGCTTAGACCACCAGGTTTCAGGCCGGCCGGCGTCCCCTTCAATGACTTCAATCCCATGTCCTAGCCTTTGCATATTCTGAGTTACGCGCTGCAACCGCACCGGGTCTATCTCCAGTGCTGTCAGTGTGAGGTCTCCATTCGCGGCTTCCATAATATGCGCTGTCTTTCCGCCAGGTGCCGCACAGGCATCAAGTACTCGCTGGCCGTGCTGTAAATCAAGAAAACTGGGCGCGAGCTGGGGTGCAATATCCTGTACAGAGACCAGGCCATCGTCAAAACCCGGTAACATCTCTATTGCACAGGGCGATTTCAGGGTAATGCCAGAAGTAGAAATGTCGCTGTTGCTGGCATCGATATTTGCTGCCTTCAGCATGCTTAGATACTCATCCCTGCTACTCCGCAGTTCATTGACCCTGAGCGACATTGGTGCCTGCTTGTTATTCTCTTCAGTGATTTTGTGCCATTGCTGCGGCCATGCCTGTTGCAGGATGCTAAGCAGCCACTGTGGGTGAGATGTTTCTGCGGCAGGCGATTTAGATAGCTTACTGTTCAGTGCATCGGCCTGGCGAATGTAATTCCTTAGAACGCCATTGATGAGGCCTTTTGCCCACTTTTTGTTTAATGCATCAACGACATTAACTGTTTCAGAAACAACACCGTGCCTGGCAATATCTGTTTTTGATAACTGGAACAATGCGGTTAACAAAAGAGAATGTATATCGCGGTTTTTGCGTTGTAATGGTTTGTCCAGCAATAATGAGAGCAGTGCTTCCATCTGCTGGTACCAGCGCAGAGTGCCGAGGCAGACTGACCTGGCAAATGCAGCATCACGCTTTTCGTTTAATTCAGAAATTCCAGCTTCTGCCAGGGCATGGTCGCTATTTAGACCCTTGTCAGCTACGGATTGTACTGCTCTGCATGCGACAAAACGGGAGGTGATTTTTTTTCGCTTAGACATCGTTAGCATTTTCCAGTCTGGTTCCGGCATCCAGTTTCATACCATTCAGAAAATCGGCAACTCCGAGTGCTTTGCCGCCAGGTCGCTGTAATACAAGTATCCGTAATATTCCTTCTCTACAGGCTACCCTGATAGCTGATTTGTCAGCAGATATGATAACGCCGGGCTCGTACTGGTGAGTTTCATTCTCACATTCAGACTGCCAGATACGTAGTTTGATCTCCTTATACCATGTTTCTGAACCGGGCCAGGGATTGAACGCCCGGATGCGTCGCTGTATAAGTTTGCAGTTTTCATTCCAGTTGATACTGGATTCGGCGCGACTGATTTTTCTGGCGTAAGAAGCAAACTCTGCCTGTTGTGGATTAGCGCTTTGCTGGTAGGAGTCGAGGCTTGCAAGGACATCGCTTATTGCAGATGCGCCAGTGCTGGCCAGCTTGTCATGCAGCGTCTCTGCTGTGTCCGAAGGCAAGATGCTGACTGGATATGTAGCAAGTATATCACCGGTATCCAGGCCAGCATCCATCTGCATAATGGTGATCCCTGATTCAGTATCGCCCGCTTCGATTGCACGATGTATCGGTGCCGCACCACGCCAGCGAGGCAATAAGGAGGCATGAATATTCAGACAGCCATACTTCGGGATTTGCAATATTTCTGACGGCAGGATGATGCCATAGGCAACTACCACCATGACATCGGCGGTGAACGCTTTCATTTTCGCAGCGGCGTCTTTCATAGTTACCGGCTGTTCAATTTTAATTGCATGTTTCTGGGCACAAAGTTTTACCGGTGAGGGCCGTGTTTTTCGCCCTCTACCTGCCTGCCGGTCCGGCTGGGTATAAACAGCAACGATGTCGTGGCCTGCGCTAATCAGTGCCTCCAGGCTGGGAACAGAAAATTCCGGTGTGCCGGCAAATATGACTCTCATAGAGAAATGTACTTTAGTGAATTGAGTTAGGGATGATCAGGTAGCTATGGAGGAAATCAGGCTTGGCGCATTGTCTTTTGCATTTTTTTCCTTATTCGATCCTGTTTTAAATGAGACAGGTAGTCAACAAATACTTTTCCGTCAAGATGGTCAATTTCGTGTTGTATGCAAACACCGAGCAGGCCTTCGGCATCCAGTTCAAATGGTTTACCGTCTCGGTTCAGAGCACGCACTCGAATTTTTTCGCTGCGATTGACGGGTGCATAAATTCCTGGAACAGACAGGCAACCTTCTTCATGCTCGGCCCGGCCTTCAGATACAATAATCTCCGGGTTGACCATGGCGAGTAACGAATCCTTGCTCTCACTGATGTCAATGACTATCAGTCGCTCGAGGACATTAACCTGTGGGGCAGCCAGGCCAATGCCGGGAGCGGCATACATTGTTTCGCCCATATCGTCGATTAGCTTCTGAATGCGGCTGTCAACCTCGGCAACCGCTTTTGCTTTAGAATGGAGTCGAGAATCTGGATAGATTAGTATGTCTAGAAGTGCCATATTTGATTTGTGTACGATTTAGTTTGTGTCAGATATTGAATTTTGCTGAATTATAACCCTTGATGCCATATTTGGTCTTTTTTTGCTAGATTTCAATCACTACCTGACGAAATAAATAGCAGAGAATGCTTGCTCTGGACCTGTTATGCGTTGTAAGTTAGGGCGAAATATGGAGAAATCACTTTAACTTAGTGCTATGATCCTTTGAAAACCCGATGGAAGTACGCCTTTTATGGATAGCCGACATGGCAACATATGGTGTATTCATCTAGACTGCCGGAAAAAGACGGGATAGACCACATGAAGATTCTAAACTCACTTAAAATTGTTCTTCTCTTGGCGGCGGTTGCTGTATCAGCAACGGTGAGTGCTGCACAGGTTGAACTGGCTGACAACCACCCGGTTGATTATACCGTAGTAGAAGGTGACACCTTGTGGGATATCTCCGGAAAATTTCTCAAGGATCCATGGCGCTGGCCAGAGATCTGGCGTCAAAACAGTAATATCCAGAATCCCGATTTAATTTATCCTGGTGACAGACTAATGTTGAGGTACGAGGATGGCAGGCCGTACCTCGAACATCTTAGCGGACGCGAACGTGCAGCGAGAAAGGTGGTGAAAATGAGCCCGGCTGTCTACGTTGAGCAGCTGGATAACGCAATACCAGTCATTCCGCCTAAAGTGATCCTGGCATTTCTGCAGGACCGTGAAATTGTCGAGTCGGCGAGTCTCGACAAATTGCCCTATGTAACAGAGGGTGTGAATGGCGAGGTAGTGCTGGGTGGATTGAGTGATGCCTATGCGCGCGGAGTTGATGGTGCACCGGGTTCAAGATTCAAAATTATCAGGATGCGCGGAGCGCTTGTGAATCCTGATACCAAGAAGTTGATAGCTTACGAAACAGAGACACTCGGTGAAGCGGAAATGATCAAGCCGGGTGATCCAGCTAAACTGCGCATTGTCAAATCCAATAAGGAGATTAACCAGGGCGATCGTCTTGTACCTGCAGTACAGAAACTGAGCTTACCTTACTATCATCCAAAGGCTTTCAGGGAGCCAATCTCCTTTGCTGTTCTTGGTGCAGTATCGGACGTAGCCACATATGGATCAGGAGATGTTGTTACTCTATCTGCCGGCTCCGATCAGGGACTGGAGCCAGGACATATACTGCAAATAATGCGAGATGCAGGAATTCAAAAGGATCCTGTGTCAGGAAAAAAATACAGATTACCGATTGAGCGAAGCGGTATCGTCATGATTTTCAAGGTTTATGGTAAAGTCAGCTATGGCTTGATTATGCGGGCTACCCAGGGTGTTCATGTTAACGATAAGGTTATTAACATCGAGTGAGCTTGTAGCAATAATACTGCTGACATAGCAGGTTTTCAGACAGGGATAGTCTGTGCAAATTCAAGTAGACGAAGAACTGACAGCAAACCTTGCCCTGAACAGGGTTCCAGGTGTTGGCGCCGCGGCATACTCAAACCTTCTGCAATCTTTTGATAGCGCCAGTGGCGTCTTTAATGCTAGCCGACAGCAGCTGTCGCGCGTAGCAGAACTCACACCTGAACTTATAGATAACCTGTTAAAGGGTGTCGATGCCACCGGCGT
>JASJFV010000281.1:0-5948 GCA_033791885.1 Gammaproteobacteria bacterium
ATTTCAAGAAATTATGTAAAATAAACGCCCAGTAACTGACAGATTCATTTTTCAACATCGATAAATTGGGCTGGTTGTAGGTGTAATTCCTAAGCGGAATATCAGCACAGATTCATATTATTACTGCTTTCACCACATAAGTGACGTTGGTCTATATTCACCGAAAGCGAACAAATCCGATAAAACGGACATTTGTATTTGAATTAAAATAACACCTTTCGGTGTGAAGTTTAACTGATCCAACGCAAGTAGCACTAACAATATTCAATCTTTTTCTCTTAGCTGGCTTATAAAGCTTCTCAATAAACCAGGCGCACGGTAAGCGCTCACCATAGCGGTATGGTGCTACTATGAGTATGATGAACGACTAAATAATCTGAGCGGGAAACACTATGAAGAAAATCGCCATCGCGATTGTAGTTTTACTGGTGATAGCAGCAGCGGTCTTTTTTAATCAGCAAGAATCTGTATTGTCAGAGGATGAGTTAACGCTTTACGGTAATATCGATATCCGCGAGATTCATCTCAGTGTCAATGCTTCTGAGCACATCAAGGATGTCTATGTCGAAGAAGGTGATCGGGTAACAGAAGGCCAGCTGCTGGCCGTGCTGCATACCGAGTTGCTGGAAGCGCAGCTGGCAGAAGCGCAGGCCATGTTGAAGGCGCAACAGCAGATGGTCGCCAAGTTAAAAGCAGGCAGTCGTAAAGAAGAGATAGCACGAGCCAAAGCAGAGCATGCGGCTGCAAAGAGCGAGGCCAAGATGGCGAGTTCTTCTGCTAAACGTCTGCAGAAGTTACTACCTAAAAAACAGGCCTCTGAGGATGACGTCGAAACCGCGCTGGCAAAAGCAGATGCAGCAAAAGCCAGGGCTGATGCTGCGGCACAGTCACTGGCGCTGATTGTTATTGGCCCGAGACAGGAAGACATCGCCATCGCACAGGCGCAGTTACTGGCAAAAGAGGCTGAAGTACAGCTGGCGGAGCGACATCTGCATGATGCCAGTCTGTATGCACCGGCTGCAGGTGTTATCAGAAACCGCATCCTTGATCCCGGTGATATGGCAAGCCCACAATCGGTGATTTTTACTCTGGCGCTGGTCGACCCGGTATGGGCGCGAGCTTATGTGCCGGAGACTGCGCTCGGCAAGATTGCCACCGGTTTCAAAGCTGAGATTTTTACTGACAGCTTTCCGGATAAAAGTTATACGGGCTGGGTAGGTTACATTTCACCGACTGCTGAGTTCACGCCAAAAAATGTACAGACGCCTGAGCTTCGCACCCGTCTTGTCTACTCTATCCGTGTCTATGCCTGCAACCCTGAAAATGAACTGCGTCTGGGTATGCCGGTAACGGTCAATATTCCGTTGCAGCAAGATGCAGGTGAGAGTAGTAAGCAGCAGTGTCAATAACAATGATGCCAGCGAGACCTTGTCGATGAGCGCACCGGTCCGCGTAGAGTGGCTGAGCAAGACCTTCGATACCGGCTCGTCTCAGATCCAGGCATTGGATCAGGTCAGTTTTGAATTAGCACCGGGGCAGGTCACAGGTTTGATCGGTCCGGATGGTGCCGGCAAAACCACCCTGATGCGGATGCTGTGCGGTTTATTAAACATCGATTCAGGCAGTGTAAACGTACTCGGTTTTGATGCGGCAACACAGGGTGATGAGATACAGGCGAGAGTTTCCTACATGCCACAGCGTTTCGGTCTGTATGAAGATCTCAGTGTATTGGAGAACCTCAATCTTTATGCTGATCTAAAAGGTTTGCCCTACGAACAGCGCGAAGTACGTTACCGGGAACTGATGCACCTCACCGGTCTGGCTCCATTTACCGACCGTCTTGCTGGCAAACTCTCTGGCGGTATGAAGCAGAAACTCGGCCTTGCCTGCGCGCTGGTGGTTCCACCTGAACTCCTTTTGCTCGATGAACCTACCGTCGGGGTTGACCCGGTGTCACGTCGAGAGCTCTGGCAGATCGTCTATCGCCAGGTCGAACAAGCGGGCATGACGGTACTGCTGAGTACGGCATATCTGGATGAAGCTGAGCGCTGTGCAGATGTCATCCTGTTGCACGAAGGCAGAGTGATACGACAGGCTGCACCGGACGCATTCAGTGCCGACCTGCAGGGTCGGACATGGCGGGTAAAATCAGATGCAATGACGGCCCGTCAGTTACAGATTCAACTCGAGCAGCAGCCGGGTGTGCTCGACGCACTGATCGCGGATGACGGTGTCAGGGTAGTGAGTGAGGCAGTAGCTGAAAACTTTGTTTCAGATATGCGTGCTTCGGATGCAGCATTACAGATCGATATGATATCGCCTGTTTTTGAAGATGCCTTTATCTCGCTGTTAAAGCAACGCAATGCTTTCAGTGGTGAGATGAAGTTAAAAACGAAAAGCAGTCAGCACCTGGATGAAGACGTTATCAAAGTCGAAGACCTGTCTCGGGTTTTCGGTGACTTTATCGCGGTAAACAAGGTCAGCTTTAATGTGAAACGTGGTGAGATATTCGGTCTTCTCGGTGCTAATGGTGCAGGCAAATCTACAACTTTTCGTATGTTGTGTGGTCTGCTGCCGGTGTCGTCAGGTGCATTGTCAGTCGCTGATGTAGACCTTCGTCATGCAGCTAGCGTAGCAAGACAGAATATCGGTTATATGGCGCAGAAGTTTTCACTTTATGGCAATCTCACTGTCATGCAGAACCTGCGGTTCTATGCCAGCGCTTATGGTTTGTTCGGTACGTTACAAAGGTCACGCATCAATTGGGCGATAGAGACATTTGAACTGAATACTTACCGTGATATTAATACTATCGATCTGCCACTGGGTTACAAACAGCGCCTGTCTTTTGCTGTTGCACTGATGCACGAACCGAAAATTCTGTTCCTCGATGAACCGACCTCGGGTGTTGATCCGTTGGCACGCAGAGAATTCTGGGCACGTACCAATGCGCTTGCAGAAGCCGGGGTGACGGTACTGGTCACCACACATTTTATGGAAGAAGCGAACTACTGCGACCGCCTGCTGATCATGGCAAACGGTACGGTGCTGGCACAGGGAACGCCGGAACAGATGAAGCAGTTGGCGGTAACAGCAGAGCAGCCATCGCCGAGCATGGAAGATGCATTCATCTACCTTATCGAGCACCAGACTATACAGGACCAGTCTGTGCCGGATGGGGAAGAGGCGGCATGATCGATACGGCGAGCCGGCAGCGTCTAAGAGCGCTTGTGATAAAAGAAAGCCTGCAGATCATGCGAGATCCGTCCAGTATCGCCATTGCATTTATCCTGCCGATTGTGTTGCTGTTCCTGTTCGGTTACGGGGTCTCGCTGGATGCTAAGGATATTCCAGTCGGTATCGTAGTCGAACAGCCGGATGCTGCGACGCAGTCTTTGAGTGGTTCGTTCGAGCAGTCAGACTACTTCACACCCAGTTATTTCCATTCGATTCAACGCGCAGAGCAGGCGCTGACCGAAGGCAAGATTCAGGGTATCGTCTGGCTGAAGAGCAACTTTGCGCGGTACTTGTTAAGTTACTCGCCGGTCAGTGGTACACAGGCGGTTATCGCAGTCCGTGTTAACGGAGTGGATTCCAATCAGGCAAATCTGACACTGGGTTACATCCAGGGCGTGTGGCTGACCTGGTTGACACAGTTCTCACAGGCACGGGGAGTTGAGATGGCTTTGCCTGTCCAGATGGAACATCGGGTCTGGTTTAATCCGGCGGTAAGCAGCCGCTTATTTCTGGTGCCCGGACTGGTCGCCATCATCATGACATTAATCGGTTCTCTGCTCACGGCTATGGTCGTCGCGCGTGAATGGGACAGGGGGACCATGGAGGCGCTGATGGTGACATCACTGCGTAATGTAGAATTTATTGCCGGCAAACTGATACCGTATTTTTTCCTTGGCATGGCCAGTCTGGTGGTTACTGTATTTCTGTCGATGGTTATTTTTTCTGTGCCATATACCGGTTCTTTCTGGTTATTGCTATTGACCGGTGCATTGTTCATGTTGGTCAGTCTGGCTATCGGCCTGTTGATATCCATCGTATCCAAAAGTCAGTTCGTTGCCGGACAGGTGGCCATCATCGTCAGTTTCCTGCCGGCGTTTATCCTTTCCGGTTTTATCTTCGATATCAATTCCATGCCATTGCCGATACAATTGATCACTCATATCGTGCCGGCGCGTTATTTTGTTGCGATATTGCAGACATTATTCCTGGCGGGGGATATATGGCCGGTGATATTGGCTAACGTTGCTGCCTTACTAATTCTGCTACTTATCTTCTCTCTACTGGTAGCAAAGAATACACGTAAGCGGCTGGAGTGACGGGAGTGAATAAATGATCAGGGTAAACGCATGGAGTTAATCAAAGAAACTGCGCTGCAGGTTCGATTGATGTGGTCACAGATCGTGGCGCTTGCCATAAAAGAGTTTCTGGCACTGTTGCGTGACAAGAGCAGCCGTTTTATTCTCATCGGGCCACCGATTGCACAGTTACTGGTGTTCGGTTATGCCGCCACATACGATCTAAATGATATAAGTATCGCTATCTATAATGAAGACAGGGGTATCGCTTCACGTGGGCTAGTCAGTCGCATCAGTGGTTCACCAAATATCAATGAACTGGTCAGTGTCCAGCATGAATCAGAGATTGCCTCATTGATCGATAATCGTGACGTGCTGCTGGTATTGCATATCAACAGCGAGTTCAGTAAAGACCTCAGCAGCGGCAGAAGTGCGACCGTGCAACTGTTACTGGACGGGCGAAATTCGAACACAGCGATGATCGCACTGAACTATATGCGTGACATCATTATGCAGTTCAATACTCAGTGGAGTGCAGAGAGGCAATCTCAGGGGCCGCCGGCCATCATCGTGTCGCGCGCCTGGTATAACGAGAGCCTGCATTCACGCTGGTTTATCATCTCCGGCATTGTCGGTCTGTTAACGTTGGTGGTCGCACTGGTGGTCACTGCGCTGTCGGTGGCCAGAGAACGAGAACAGGGTACTTTCGATCAGCTGTTGGTAACACCGGTACCGCCGAGCTATATCCTTATCGGTAAATCGCTACCGGGTCTGTTAATCGGTTTATTGCAGGGCAGTGTCATCATGCTGTTGGCCGTGGTCTGGTTCGAGCTGCCGCTACGGGGAAGCATCCCGGCGCTCTACCTGGGGCTGTTCCTGTTCCTTTTATCCGCAGTTGGTGTCGGCCTGATGATCTCGGCGATCAGTGTCACTCAGCAGCAGGCAGTACTCGGTGCTTTCCTGTTTCTGGTGCCTGCAGTCATCCTCTCAGGTTTTGCTACACCGATAGTCAATATGCCGGAAGTGGTGCAGTGGTTAACCTATATTGATCCACTACGGTATTTTCTGGTAATCGTACGTTCGGTATTCATGGAAGGAGCAGGTTTTGATCTGCTCTGGCACCAGTACTGGCCGATGGCATTAATCGCGATATTTTCCTTAGCGATGGCAGGTTGGATGTTCCGGCACCGTATGTATTAGTATGCAGACATTTGTTGTCGGTATTCGTATGGGTATAAGCGGCACACCAGAAGATGTTAAGGATTCGTGAGGCGGTGATTGCCGAATATGACAAGCTACCCGATATATTTGGCGTTAGATTTCTTTTGAATTATTGCTCACACCACATAGGCGACCTCCAGAAAATATGCGCAATAGAGTAAAAATCTTCCTAAGCAGACGCTTATAAAGTTATTTGTCCAATTTTTTATTTGGGTTGGTTCTTATTGCAGTGTTATGGCCAATAACATTATTGCGTATGATGGGTGTGCATGGCGAATTGTTACTCAAGCTGCTGCGGGAAGCTGGTATAGCCCTCGGCAGTGAGTCTGCCAACGGAAGTTATTCAATGTGGGTTGCAGTTTACCTGGCCACCGTAAATACTCTTGATGAGCGCTCTGGTCGCCTTCGTTGGAT
>JASJFV010000282.1:0-5076 GCA_033791885.1 Gammaproteobacteria bacterium
GGCATCCTGTGCGCACTGCAGTGCCAGCTTAATTGTCTCAGTGGTGCGGCGTCTTTCGTTGGCCGACAAAGATGAGGGTTTAAGAACCAGAAACTCTGCAGTGATGTCATAGGCATTGCCGGATGACAGCAGTTTTCTTCCACTGCTCCAGCTATCTATTCCCGGTGCCACCATACCCACACCTGCCAACCCGACAGCTTTCATAAAGGCCGCCCTAGGATCAGGCTTGCGTTACTGCCGCCAAATCCGAATGAGTTGCTCATTACTATATCAACTTGTGTTTTCTCTGCAGATGATTTCACAACGATATTTGACTTTATCTGATCATCAACACATCGGGTATTCAGACTGACGGGTAAAAATGATTCTTCAATCGCAATTGATGAGAATACGGCTCCAACGATACCTGCTGCACCCAGCGTATGTCCGGTGAAACCTTTTGTTGAGGAACATGGGTTGCTGTCGGCGAATACAGTCATCATGGCTTTGTCTTCTGCCAGATCATTCGCTGCTGTGGCTGTGCCATGCAAATTTATATAGTCGACCCTGGATGGCAACAGGCCTGCCCTGTCCAGTGCTTGCTGCATAGCCTGTACCGCTCCAGCGCCCTCGGGATGAGGACTCGACATATGCCAGGCATCAGAACTCTCACCATAACCCAGTAAACAGAGCGTAGAGTTCTTATCCCCTTTTTCCAGCAATACAAAACCCGCTGCCTCGCCGATATTAATGCCATCACGTTCGCTATCTGCCGGACGGCAGGGTTCGCCTGATACCAGCTGCAGAGCATTAAAACCATACAGTGTCATTTGGCAGAGACTATCTATACCGCCAACCACCGCTGCATCACAAAGACCGGCCTGCATGTGCCGCGCCGCTGCTGCAAAAACTCTGGAACTTGATGAACAGGCCGTTGAAATAATATGCGAGGGCCCCCGCAGACCAAGTCGTGCTGACAGAAAGGCAACGGGTGAAAAAATATCATGTGTGGTCTGAAATTTGAACCAGCGAGGTAGCTCGCCACTGTCAGGATCTCGGCTAGCATAGGCCATCTCTGTCTGCTGGATACCGGATGTCGAAGTGCCAATAAAGAGACCTACTCGCTCTGCGCCATAGCGTAATTTCAGCTCTTCGATTGACTCAAATATTCCATCCTGCTGCAGCCCCAGCTCCGCGAGACGATTGTTGCGGCAATCAAATTCTGTCAATTCTTCTGGTAAATGGACATCATTAACACCTTCAACCTGGCCAACATAGGTATCAAACTCAATACCTGCTAAAGCATTTTTCTGCAGACCAGTTCGTGATTGTTTCAATGCTGCACGATTCGCCGACAGCCCTACACCGAGGGATGTTGTTACAGTGCATGCAGTGAGCGAGATTTTTTGCATCATACTTATTGCTTAATAATTTCTAATTCTTTAGTCGCTGCAAACAACCAGGAAAATACAAATGCGGCGACTACTCCACTTGCAACTGTGACACCAATCGCATGCAACACAGGTATTCTGGATAACGCTAGCATAGCAAAAACGACAAAGCTTGAGATACTGCAGATGACTAATGAAGTAGTGACGATTTCAGCTTCATCCTGCTGATGATGAATACTGTTGATAAACAGCGCATAGTCCAGACCCAGGCCAGTAACCAGCAGCAATGATACCAGGTGAAAAATATTCAGAGATTCACCCAGCCATAAAGGCACCATAGCTGCACATAACACGGCCAGAATCACCGGTCCTATCACCGCTAAACTCCGGCGTATATCTCTCAGACCAACAATCAGAACGAGCATGATAACTGCTGCTACCCAGGCAATACGTGACAGCATCTCCCGGCGAAACTCCAGCATCAATTCATTAGTGCTGGATCTTAGATTAATAAAAGCAACCTGTGATATATCCGCTTCATCGACTAATTTAGCCAGTGCCTTTGAATCAGTCAAACCGGTCAGACGAATCACCCCGGATGAGCTGATTAAAGCAGCGTCTTTTCTCGTTGAAAGCAAGCTTTGCAGCACAGCAGCGGCAGAAGTACCTTGCAAGTCCTCAATTGTCATAGGCTTCAAGGAATTCGTTTGATTCACCCCATCAAGAAAAGGTTCAAAGCTTTCGGCCCGAAACGGCAGTCCATGCAGCGCATCCTGCATGCGAATTGATAAGCTTTCCCGATCAGGCAACAAAGATTGTCGAGACTGCTGAGTGACAACAGAGGGCAACAGATCTGCAGCTGATTGAGTTCCGGACAGATAGCCATTTTGAATTGCCTCTGTCAGCACAGGTTTCAATTGTTCCTCTTTCCGCAGAACATCTTCGACATTGTTTCCTTCGATGCGTATCAGGCTGGTGGTCTCTGGCACGCCCAAACTGCTGCGCAGCATTCGATCACGCTGGACCAGTTCGGCAGGAACTGGGCTTAATGCGGCTATATCGTGCGACCAGAACTCTTCCGGCATGAAAGATTCATGCTCTATCAGAGAGGAAAGACCGAACAGGCTGGCGAGACTGGCTAGCAGGAAAATAATTAATACTAGTCCAGGCAACCGCATCCATGTTCGTATTTTTGCTGATAACACGGCGCTTTCCAGTACAGTTCTATGACTGGGAAGCTCTTTCTTTAGTGCGGGCAAAAGTGTTCTGGTAATCAATGCGGCCATAATCAACCCAGTGAGCGAAAAGACGCCCAGCTGTGATAGCCCATTAAAGTCGGTCCATACCATAGCGCCATAACCTAAAGCCGTGGTAATTACACCCAGTCTCAATACCGGCCAGATTCTGACTGCCGCCTGCTGCAGAGATTTCTCTTTTTTAGCATGCATTAACAGGTGCACTGGATAATCAATCGCCACGCCAAGCAAAGTGATACCAAAAGCCAGCGTAATACCATGGATGCTACCGTATGCGAGCGACACCAGTGCCGTCGCGATTAGCAGACCACCGGCCAGTGGCAACATGGTTAATAACACCGCTGTGCCACTCCTGAATACAATAAACATGAACACCAGCATGAAGACACCGCCGGCAATAGAAAGCCTTCTGCTTTCCATGCGAATACGGTCACGCGCAGCAACAGCAAACAGTGGCGACCCGCTCACCAACAGGGATAGGCTAACGGAGTTCTTGCTCTGCTGAAATGTGCTCTGAATAAGCTTGTATGCATTCTCCTGGCCATCGATGTTACTGCCCGCCTGTTTACTATTGGCAATTAAAAGTGCACGTTTTTCTTTACTGGAATACCAGATACCATTAACCGTTTCGAGTCTTGACTGGCTAACCTGTAAACTGTCAGTAACACGCTGCATTGCAGAAGTCGGATCAGATACGAGCAAGCTTTTGCTGAAACTGGAAAAGGGCGATGTCAATTCTTCCAGTTGCTGCTGGAAAGCATGCCTTAATTCAGCAACCGAGAAAGAGTCCTTGTTGATCGATTCATCGAGTAGATAACGGTACCTGAATAATTTCTCGGACAGCTTATCATCGCTCGCCGCAGGTCCGTTTAATACTGAAGTGAACTGCCCTGAATCGCGCAGGCTTTGTGCAATTTCCTGGCTCATCCGCAGGATTCGATTTCCATCAGAGATGCCATCTGCTGATGATTCCGTATCATCTGAAATCGCAATTAACCAGAGACTGGCTGCAGCCCCCTGTTGAAGCTCTTCCAGCAGCTGTCTTTGTTCATCATTCCTGCCTGCCGGCATAAAACTCGCGATGTCGGTTTGTATCTGCGTGTTGATGAAAACCTGAAGTACTGCGAGTGTCAGTAGAATAAACCAGCTTGATCGTATCAGGAGTGATTTCCTGACGCTCATCCTTATTCACCCACCACAGCTTCGCCTGGATACAGTGTCATCCGGGTTAAATCACCATTACTGTCTTCAATAATATACAAGCGAATCGAGTCGCCTGTTCCGGATAATTGTAATTTTTCCACGTAAGCAGCAAGATTTTTATCTGTTGGGTACAGCGTGATTTGCCATTGATTGCGGTCGCCGCTAAACATGATGTCATAATATGCTTGCAAGCTCGTCAGGTCACCCGCCAGCATGGCGCGAAAGGATTCTACAAAAGCCCGTACCAGTGGCAAATCATCAAGGTTCAGGGTACGTGATTTTTCGCCTTTTTCGATGATCACCTGTCTGCTATTGATGACGTAGCGAACTCTTGATGGCCGGTGTACGCTGCGCACAAGTGTATTCGGTGCAATATATTCAAGCGTCCCTTCACTGGACAATGGAATCTCCAGCAGTTCCATTTGCTTCTCTTCCTTGTAATGCACTATACGGTGCTGTACCGAAGCCATAAGCTGCATCAAGCTTTCAAGTTCACCGGCGCGGGCGATCTGAACAGTGAAACAGATAAACAATAAACCTGTTAGCAGAAGTCTGTTAATCACGCTGCCAGAAATCATAGAAGTTGAACCAGTTATAGGGTGCCTTTCTGGCATACTGCTCAAGTCTTTGCGCATACCGACAGGTAAAACTCTCAACTGCCTGTGGCCTGTCTGCTCGCTTCACATCGGGAGCATCGCTAAGCAAGTCGAAATGTATCTGGTAGCGGTTACCGCCAAGGTAGAGACCGAAGCAGGTAAAAACCGGCACTTTTAAAGCAAGGGCGAGAATGGCAGGGCCTTTAGGAAAATTAGCTTCCTCGCCAAGGAACTGACATCTGATATGCTTATCATCTTCAATTGCCCGGTCAGCCAACATAGCCACCAGCCCACCCTGGTCCAGGCATTCTTTAGCTCGCAGCTTAGTGTCCGGCCGTCCTATCGGTAGCACTGTTTTAGCTACTTCAGGTGCAAGCACATTAAGAAACTCCGTAATCGATTGATTCTGCTCTTCATGCATGAGTATGCGCAGTTCAAAAGTGTCATGGTAATGATGCACACCGGTAGCACGTAAAACCTCGAAACTGCCCAGATGTGCACCCAACAGTAAACACCCCTGCCCCTTACCAATATAAGCCAGAACCTGATCGGCATTAAAGGTTTCAATATTGAACTGCGACTCCCGCCCCAGCAATAAATAAATTCTATCCAGAATAGTAGTGGCAAAATATCGGTGGTGACGAAAAATAT
>JASJFV010000283.1:0-13485 GCA_033791885.1 Gammaproteobacteria bacterium
CGTTAAGTGTGATGACGTCCGGGAATATATCCGAGCCGCTTTCGATCGTGACTCTGCCGTCTTCACTCACAGTGATGGTTACCGGAATAGTTTCAGATTCAGAAAGCCCTAGCGCAGAGGCTGTTGCAGTGGCTGTGCCAATGTAGGTGCCAGCTATGGATGAAACAGGAGCAGGATCTACTGATGGTGTAGTCGTAGTCGTAGCGGCGCTGGTGCTGCCGCCTCCGCTGGACGTTTCGCTGTTGCTGTCACTGCTGCAACCAGAGAACGACAGGAACAGAATAACCAGGGTGATAATGCCACTATGTGATAAGTTGATATGATTCATGCAGATATTTTCCTTTGCGGATAGACGTGGTTTATTTCGTTTTTCGGTTGGGAGATTTATTCACATGTGACATTAAACGTCAATTGGCTCTTTTTTTTGCCATCGAGATAAAAATCGACTTTCCATTGTCCGTTGAATACCCGCAGGCTATCATCTTCCTGCATCATCAGCCGTTCAAGGATGTCTGGTTCTGCACGATGCAGAAGCAGCCAGACCCAGGTACGGGTTTCTCCATCTCTGGCAATGAACTTGTATCGTGTATGCTCTCGCTGTTTGCCTTGCGGGTCGGTCCAGTATGCTTCCAGCAGGTGCTCACTGCCGCCAGGCCATTTTCCCGTTATAACACCGAAGATTTTATCGCTGCAGAGGAAAGTCTTTACTTCTTGATGCATAGGCATGCCATTGTCTTTTTCCCTGGTCAGGTAGATTTCAGCATGCGCTGCATTACTGAGCAGCAGAAGTGTGAGAAAAGCACAGGTCAGGGCTAATAATTTTTGTGAACAAAAATGGCTTGGCATAGTTTTGAAGTGTCGATACTTTTTCTGTGAAATTCAATCATAACAGAGCATGCAGCAAAGATCGCTTACCCACTTTGAAAGTTTATAGAGATAAGCTCTGGCGTCGATATTTTGTCGCGGATTTTCCTCCCTCTGCTGGTCCAGAGAGTTATTCAATACTATGAAATCTTGTGCTAAAACCATTTGTCAGTAATTGATGCTCTCCTGTCTGACGGCATGATGTAGTAAATGAATATTATGCTGTTATTGTTGGTGTCTTGATGGTTTTCCGTGGTCATGCGAATATGCAATGCCCAGTACAAGAACAATAATTAATTCAGCTACGGCCCCATTGAAGCCGTTCTGAATTTTGGAGGAATGGCAGCGGCCATGAAGTCTTTAATATTGTCGCGAAATGGTTTAGTGGTCCTGGCCTTGCTGCTGATAATTCTAATAGCGAGCAGGATTGGTGCGCTTGAACCAGCGTCGCTTTCACTTTATGACAAAATTCGCACGCTCGGGGATGCACCTGTATCAAAGGTGCTGGTGGTAGCGATTGATGAGCACACACTTGCAAAGAACGCGGCTTACCCGGTTTCATTTGAAACTCACCTGACACTGCTTGAAAATCTGATTTCTGCCGGTATTCAACAGGCAGGCTACGTTGGTTTGCATTCACTTAACAGGGCCGACCCATCCAGCAGTAACACTCTTGCTTCACCACCGGTGTACGGCCAGCAGCTGGAGGCTTTATCAACAGAAATTCGTAGCCAGGGACTGGTAATTGCAGGCATACCCTTTGTTGGTGTTTCAAACAATGACCTGACACAGACTGCGCTTCCCGAATACCTGCTGCAGGATAGCCTGCACAATGATCATTCCTTAGTGCTGCCTCCTGCACGACCCGTACTGCCGTTGCCTGGTAGTGCCGGTGGACCCGCTGCCAGATATGCCGCTACCCTTTTCGACGGCGGTAACGGGAAAATAATTCGCAGCGTGCCATTGTTTCTTAAAGTTAATGGACAGTTGGTTCCGTCTCTTGCTATGCAAATGTACCTGTACGCAACTGGTATGACCCTGTCAGATGTAGATATTAACGATGCAGCGAGTGTCAGCGTTGCTGGTCGTTCAATAGCAACTGACCAGGAGCTCAGGATATGGCCATACTTTTACCCATCCAGTGCATACAATAACTACCTGGTAGACGTAGTTTCATACCATGATGTATTGCAGGGTGCTGTCGCAGAAAATTTTCTGAAGGGAAAAATTGTATTGCTTGGCGTGACAGCAAATGGGCTGACTCCTGCTGTACGAACACCGGCTGGGATTGCAGTACCGCCGGTTATGATGGCCGCGAATACCCTGGCCAGTATGTTGGACGGCGGATTAATTGCAGTGCCTGGCTGGGCCTCGATAGTTTCCACCGCAGTACTAATCCTGATTGCGTTTTTGCTAATAAGGTTATTCAGACAGGACCTGAAAGCAAGAATAATCGTCATTGCTGTACTGGTTTTGATTCTGCTAGGGATCGAAGTATTGTTGATGCTCGAGGCATCGATCTGGATGGACATGTATCCACCCATTTTGCTGCTGCTGTCGGGATTCGTTGTGGCTGGTCTGATGGGCAGCATGCGGGCACAAACACATAAACCTGCGGTTATGTCCGGTGAAGTACATCGCCGTGTGGGACTTGCATCACAAAAGCGTGGAGAGCTGGATTCGGCATTTGAAAGTTTTCGCAAGTGCCCGCTGGATAATTCAATTATGGTGCTGTTGTTCTACCTGGCACAGGACTTTGAGAATGACGGAAGATTCGATCGTGCGGTAGCTGTGTACCAGTATATGGAAAGCTACAATCCTCATTTCACGGACTTACAGGACAGGCTTGAGAAGGCACGCATGATGGAAGATACCGTAATGATTGATGAGAAAAAAATAGTACCTGATGTCAAAACGGTTATCACATCGCTGGATCCGCAAGATGACAGCGATGAAGTTTCTACCGAGCAACGCGCACTGGGTCGTTATCTTGTTGAGCAGGAGATTGGCAAAGGTGCGATGGGTATGGTTTATCAGGGTCGTGATCCAAAGATAAATCGTACAGTAGCTATTAAAACACTCAACCTGAAACGAGAGTTTGATGAAGATGAGCAGGAAAGTGTACTTGGTCGCTTCTTTCACGAGGCTGAAGCTGCCGGGCGATTGCATCATCCACAGATCGTAACAATTTATGATGCCGGGGAGCATGATAAGCTGGCCTATATTGCCATGGAGTTTTTGACCGGCAGTGACTTGCGTGTCTATACCAAGAAGGGTACTTTATTGCCGCCCTTGACGGTAGTGAAAATGGGTATGAAACTCGCAGGTGCTCTAGCCTATGCGCATAGCAGGGAAATTATCCACCGCGATATCAAGGCTGCAAATGTTATGTATGACCCAGCTACTGGGCAATTGAAAATTACTGATTTTGGTATCGCCAGGCTAACCGATTCACGGCGTACAAAGACGGGCATGGTACTCGGTACACCTTCATCGATGTCGCCTGAACAACTGCGTGGTAAAAAACTTGATGGAAGAACCGACCTGTATTCGCTTGGAGTACTGATGTTTCAGCTACTTACTGCTCGTTTGCCATATAAAGCTGATTCTCTTACTAAACTGATGTATAAGATCACTAATGAATCTCCACCCGATCTCTTTGTTCTGCGACCGGATTTGAAGCAGAATGGGGAATGTATTCGGGAAATATTAGACAAATTGTTAAAAAAGGATGCTGATGACCGGTATCAGGATGGCAAGAAACTTGCGCGCGACCTGCTAACTTGCGCGAAAAAGATGGCCGGTAAAAAATAATGACAAAACTTGCTATTGAAGCAAAATCAGATACAGGTTGTGTGCGCGAACACAACGAAGACAATTTCGGTTTTGATGCCGAAATGGGCCTGACCGTGCTCGCCGATGGCATGGGTGGATATAAGGCAGGCGAAGTGGCGAGTGCTATAGCGATAACTTCACTGGTCCATACGGTCAAGCAGATTAAAGGTAGTAAGGAAGAGGTCGAGCTGGATGGTAGGCAGGATATGGAGTCAGCCATTCTGCACAGGGCTCTGCATCATGCCAACCAGCAAGTTTATGATACAGCGCATGACAGCCAGGATTGCCTTGGTATGGGTACGACGGTTTCTGCGGCCTGGTTCCATGATGGAAAGGTCAGTATCGCCCATATCGGAGACTCACGGATTTATCGTTATCGTGATTATCGTCTTGAGTTATTAACCACTGACCATACTGTAGTTCAGGAACTCGTTGATCATGGGTTTTATACACTGGAAGAAGCCAGGGCATCAGAACAGCGAAACATTGTCACCCGCGCATTGGGGATAGACCCGTCGGTTGAAATCGATCTATATGATTATGATGTGCGTATGGGTGATATGTATCTGCTTTGCTCAGATGGTTTGACAGATATGGTGGATGATCTGGATGTTGCTAATATTCTTCGGCGCTCATCCACTGATCTGGAATACGGAACCGTTGAGCTAGTCAACAAAGCATTGTCAAATGGCGGCAAAGACAATGTCACCGTTATTGTGGTAAGGATAGATGACAGCAAGGTAAAATCCAGCTCATGGACGAATCGTTTGAATAAATTATTCTCAGGATGACGGTGCGACCCCGAAACAGGTAATTGTTAAGAACATTCATTATTAACAGCCATCGTTAATTAAATAATCTGAACTGAAGAAGCAACGGGAAAAGATATGGCCATATTGCGTCTGGAAAACGAAGAAAAGGAATTCGAATTAACTCAAAGCCGGATGATCATCGGGCGACGACCCGGTGTGGATATCGTATTGGCAGACCCCGCAGTAAGCGGGCGACATACCCTTATCATCAGTATTCTTGATGATTCATTTGTTGAAAATCTCAGCGTTACTAATGGTACTTATATCAATGGCAACCGCACTGATAAAACTGTGTTGCAGGAAGGCGATGTAATCACTGTTGGAAATAGCAAGCTGGTCTATCACTCAGACAATGATGGCCCCGGAGTTGATGAAGACGACTTTGAGAAAACTATGATACTCAAGCCGGGAAAAATTGCCCGTGGTGTGGCGACGGACTCACAGGTAAAGGCTATGAAGGACGCGGAAGATACCGCAGCCATTAATGCGGTTGAACCCAAGCCTAGCAGCCGGGTCGCTGTGCTTAAGGTTCGCAGTGGACCAGCAGCGGGCAAGGAAGTAAAAGTTAATCGTGCGATGGTAACCCTGGGTCGGCCTGGGGTACAGGTAGTTGTCGTTTCGCGCCGTAAAACAGGCTATTTCATATCTTATATATCAGGTGCCAGTGGTAGTGGGAATGCGCCGACAGTCAATGGCAAAGAGCTGAAATCACAGTCTACTCCGCTGTCAGGCGGAGACATGATAAACCTGGCCGGTGTTGAAATAGAATTTGTTATCTGATTTTCACTGAGCCGTCTGTACATCAGCAATTAATAAAGTCCCAAGAATAATTCCAGATTGAAATTCTGCCTTAAAATTAGGCAGGTATAGAATTATTCGCTCTGGCTTTAAGCAGTCAAGTGTATAATGTCCGGTTCATTACTGAAAACGGTCAACTATGCAGTATCCTGAATCCTTCGATGTTATTGTAATTGGTGCCGGTCACGCCGGCACCGAGGCGTCTCTGGCGGCGGCCCGCATGGGCGCTCGTGTGCTGCTGGTGACCCATAATATAGAAACCATAGGTCAGATGTCATGCAATCCGGCTATCGGCGGCATAGGTAAGGGGCACCTGGTTAAAGAAATAGACGCGATGGGTGGTGCCATGGCCCAGGCTGCCGATCTTGCAGGAATCCAGTTCCGCATCCTTAATTCTCGCAAAGGGCCTGCCGTGCGTGCAACACGGGCACAGGCTGACCGGGTATTATACAAAGCAGCGATTCGACAGATGATTGAATCTCAGCCAGGTCTGCATGTCTTTCAGCAGGAAGTTGCCGATCTCCTTATCGAGCAGGAAAGAGTGGCCGGTGTTGTCACGCGCATGGGGCTGGAGTTTCGAGCGCCTGCGGTTATTTTAACCAGTGGTACATTTCTTGGCGGAGTCATTCATATTGGGCAGACGAACCAGTCAGGTGGCCGTGCCGGCGATGCGCCATCCAATGCACTGGCAAAGCGCCTGCGGGAATTACCTTTTCGTGTAGGGCGGTTAAAGACAGGTACCCCTCCTCGCATTGACAGATCGAGCATTGATTTTACTGTGATGCAGGAACAGCCGGGTGATGATCCGGTGCCGGTTTTTTCATATACAGGTGATCGTCATCAGCACCCGAAACAGGTGCCGTGCCACATTACATACACCAACACGCGCACGCATGAGCTGATTCGCGATGGTCTGGACAGGTCACCGTTGTATAGTGGTGATATATCAGGCGTAGGACCGCGTTATTGCCCTTCTATTGAAGACAAGGTGGTTCGGTTTGCTGATAGAGATAGTCACCAGATCTTTGTTGAGCCAGAAGGGCTGGGTCTGAATGAAATATACCCAAATGGCATTTCGACCAGCCTTCCCTTTGATGTTCAGCTGTCACTGGTGCGATCGATTAAGGGCTTTGAACAGGCCTTTATCACGCGACCGGGTTATGCCATCGAGTATGACTATATGGATCCACGCGACCTCTACCCATGGATGGAGACAAAATATCTTGCGGGTTTGTTTTTTGCCGGGCAGATCAATGGCACTACCGGCTATGAAGAGGCTGCCGCCCAGGGCTTGTTAGCGGGTATTAATGCCGTCCGCAGTATGCGAGAAGAAGAACCCTGGTACCCGGCTCGTGATGAGGCCTATATCGGAGTGATGATTGACGACCTGGTAACTAGAGGAACCTCTGAGCCCTATCGTATGTTTACCTCGCGTGCCGAGTATCGTTTGTTGCTGCGCGAGGATAATGCTGATTTACGTTTGACAGAAAAAGGACGTGAATTAGGGCTGGTGGATGACAGTCGCTGGCACATGTTTGCAGAGAAACGGCAGGCAATAATTGCCGAGCAGCAGCGCCTGGCATCAGTCTGGCTGCGTCCGGAAGATTTGACTCCAGCTATCGTCGAGCAGGTGCTTGGCCAGCCACTGGCGCATGAAGTAAATTTGCTGGATCTACTAAAGCGTCCGGAGATGGATTATGACAAGCTGATGAAGCTGCCTGGCGCGGGTGACGCTGTCTGCGATGATGCAGTCAGCGGGCAGGTAGAGGTCCAGGCCAAGTATGCCGGCTATATTTCCCGTCAGCAGGCAGAAGTTGAGAAGCATCGTCATCATGAAGAAATGCGTCTGCCCGAGACTATAGAATACAGTAAGGTTAGAGGCCTTTCGGCAGAAGTGACATTGAAGCTGACTGAGCATAAACCGACGACCATCGGCCAGGCATCACGCATATCCGGAATAACGCCAGCTGCCATTTCATTGCTGCTGGTTCATATGAAAAGAAAATCTGCCTGATGGGAAATTCAACTACCTCCAGGGTGAGGCTGGCCAGCGGTGCTAGCGAGCTTGGCGTTGAAGTCAGTGATGGCGCACAGCATGCCATGTTTTCATATCTTGCCCTGTTAAAGCGATGGAACCGGGTATATAACCTGACAGCAGTCAAGGGTGATGCGAATATGCTGAACAGGCATCTGCTGGACAGTTTGTCGGTGGTACCCTATCTGCATGGAAGCAGGGTCATCGATATTGGTAGCGGTGCCGGCTTACCGGGGATCCCTGTCGCACTGGCGTGTCCCCATTTGCAGATAACATTGCTGGATAGTAACGCCAAACGGTGTCGCTTTCTGCGGCAGGTGCAGGCACAATTAAAACTGAAAAATGTAACCATAGTTCACCAGCGCGCTGAGGAATATGAGCCTGCTGAAAAATTTGATACTTTAATCAGTCGCGCATTTAGCAGCCTGCAGACATTTATTGAAAATTCCGCACACATGCTTGCCGACAGTGGCAGGCTGGTCGCCATGAAAGGTCTCTGGCCGGGCGCTGAAGACTCGCAGATGCCAGCGGGCTTTCATGTTGACAGCGTCGTCAATGTAACGGTACCTGGTCTGCCAGAGCAGCGGCACCTGGTGATATGTAATAAAAGCGACCAACGGACACATCAATAAGTTCAAAAAAAGGTTTATTGAGTTCAGCGCTTTTGAATTGTTTACTGTTAATATTCGCTATAGTAGGCAGCCCTGTTTTATTAACGCATTGCTTCAGCAAACCAGTGCTCTCGATTATGGAATGTACAAAATTTTTAGGTGAACCAGTCTAATGGCTAAAGTTTTTTCAATAACAAATCAGAAAGGCGGTGTTGGAAAAACCACTACGGCAATCAATATGGCTGCTTCTCTCGCGCGGATGGAGCAAAAAATTCTGTTGGTGGATCTTGATCCGCAGGGCAATGCATCTGCAGGAAGCGGCGTAGACAGGGACTCTCAGAAAGCCACAGTGTATGAGGTCCTGATGCACTCCGCACCGGTAGCAGATGCAATAGTAAAGACAAAGTCGGCGTTTGATGTGATCGCATCAAATCGAGAGTTGTCTGGCGCACTAATTGAGCTGGTAGGTGAGGAGCACCGTGAATTTCGTATGCGGGAAGCATTACAGTCTGTACGTGATGAGTACGATTTTATACTGATAGATTGTCCACCATCGCTGGATTTACTGACCGTCAATGCGCTGGTGGCGTCGGACGCGGTGGTTATTCCGATGCAATGCGAATATTTTGCCCTGGAAGGCCTGACCGAGCTGGTCAATACGGTGCGTAAAATACGGTCGGCTTTTAATCCGGACCTGATTATAGAAGGTTTGCTGCGAACTATGTTTGACCGTCGAAATACACTGGCCACAGAAGTGTCGAGGCAGCTGAAAAAACATTTTGGAGATAAGGTTTACCACACAATTATTCCTCGAAATATTCGTCTGGCTGAAGCACCGAGTTATGGTAAACCGGCATTGGCATATGATAAACGCTCTAAAGGTGCAATTGCCTATCTGGCACTGGCGGGCGAAGTTATAGGAAGAAAAGCTATTCAATGAATACAAAAAAGAACAGACTGGGACGTGGTCTTGACGCATTGCTGGGAGAAAATGGTGCTGTCATGAGTGATGTTGCACCCGACAAGTTACAGCAATTACCGGTAGAGCTGTTACAGCGAGGGCAATTTCAGCCCCGACGGCAAATAGATAAAGAGGCACTTGATGACCTCGCAAATTCAATTGCCAAGCAGGGTGTGCTGCAGCCAATAGTCGCCCGTAAACTGCCCAGCGGTGATTATGAAATCATCGCTGGTGAGCGTCGCTGGAGAGCGGCTCAACAGGCGCAGCTGGATCGTGTGCCGGTTGTGGTGCGTGAGTTGTCTGACGAAGACGCTATGGTGATTGGTCTGATCGAGAATTTACAGCGGGAAGATCTCAGCCCCATTGAAGAAGCCAGGGGCATGCAGCGTTTGATAGAAGAATTCACTATGACACATCAGCAGGTGGCAGATAGTGTCAGTCGTTCACGGGCTGCGGTGAGCAATTTACTGCGACTTTTATCTCTGCAATCTGATGTCAGTTCCCTGCTGGAACAGGGGCAGCTGGATATGGGGCATGCACGTGCCCTGCTCTCGCTTGATGAGGCTATGCAGCAGAAAGCAGCGCAGCAAATTATCAAAAGTGGTATGAGCGTGAGGCAGGCAGAGAGCCTGGTCCGCAGGCTGCAGGAAGAAAATGCTAATCCAGTCACTAAAGTAAAGGAAAAAGACCCCGACATTCGTCATCTTGAAGAATCCCTCTCCGAGAAGCTGGGCGCGCATGTGGAAATCAAGCTCGGCAGTCGCGGAAAAGGTAAGCTGGTGATAGATTTTCATGGAAATGACGTGTTGCAGGGGATACTGGAAAAAATTCGATAAGGGTGTTTTTCGGGGTCAGCCACTATGGCTATTGCCCTTAGCTTGAACGTTGCATCCATGTCATCATTAAGTCCTTCAGGAATTTTTGTTATTCGTTAAACTGATGTTGACCAAAAAGGAGCTTATCACTATACTGTGCGCGATTATGCAAAGGCATTTTGATGCCCTTTAATTGCCATGGCCGTGAATTTGTCAGTTGAACAGTATGCATTCTCAGTCGGGTCGCAGAATTGTAGGCTGGCAACTATTCCTGACGATATTTACAGCTGTTATACTACTGATTGTTTTTGACCTGGAAACAGCCTATTCGGCACTTGCAGGTGGCATGATTTCAGTGGTTGCCAATGCATTTTTTGCCGTCAGGTTATTTAGCAATGCAGGTAGTTGGCAGAAGGATCAAATCGCTGCATCAGTTTACCGCGGTTTGATAGGCAAGTTTTTGTTGACCATGGTTATGTTTATTCTGGCTGTGGTGTTGTTAAAGCCACTGAATGTGGCGGCCTTGTTTGCCGCTTTTCTGTGGATTCAGGTGTCACCTGTGTTAATTGCAGGCATACATAAGGATTAATTCGGATATAACTCACTATAGCCTGATCTTATAGCCTTTATAGATAAAATGTGTTGGACTTATATGTCACCACATTTAGACTATTTATCAACAAAATGATTCAGGCTACTTGGTTAGTTTCTTTAATGAATAAGGGTTGACATGGCAGGCGATACTTTAACGTCTTCAGAATATATCAAGCACCATTTAACGAACCTGACCTATGGTCAGCATCCTGATGGTAGCTGGGGGCTTGCACATTCTGCCGAGGAAGCCAAAGAAATGGGTTTCTGGGCCATCAACGTCGACACGCTCGGGTTTTCTATCGCCCTCGGTGCGCTGTTCATATTTCTGTTCAGCAAGGCAGCGAAAAGCGCAACCTCCGGTGTCCCCGGTCCTTTACAGAATTTTGTAGAGTGGATACTTGAGTTTGTCGAGGACAATGTAAAAAGTTCATTCACCGGTAAAAACAGTTTTATTGGTGCAATGGGAATGACAGTTTTTGTCTGGATTCTGCTGATGAATGCGATGGATCTAGTGCCGGTAGATTTTCTGCCCTATATAGCCGGCCTGCTCGGTGTGCATTTCCTCAAGGTCGTGCCAACCACAGATCCGAACGCTACCATGGGTATGGCGCTATCTGTTTTTGCGCTGACGCTTTACTACAGTTTCAAAATTAAAAGACCGGGTGGTTTCTTTGCCGAGCTGGCATTCCACCCTTTTCCAAAATACATGTTTCCTGTTAACCTGCTGCTCGAAGGTGTCAGCCTGATTGCCAAGCCGATTTCACTGGGTCTTCGACTTTTTGGTAACATGTATGCCGGTGAAATGATATTTATTCTGATTGCTCTGCTGCCATGGTATGTACAGTGGACATTGTCCCTTCCATGGGCAATATTCCATATCCTTATCGTAGTACTGCAGGCATTTATTTTCATGGTGTTAACCATTGTATATATGGACATGGCCTACACTGTGGATGATCATTAATTTTTAAATTCAACCCATAATTCAACTCATAGAGAGAAATACAATGGAAGAAGCCAAAGCACTGTTATTTATCGCAGGCGCAATTTTGATGGGTCTTGGAGCCCTTGGTGCCGCTATCGGCATTGGTTCACTCGGCGGCAAGTTCCTTGAAGGAGCTGCGCGACAACCAGAATTGATCCCCCTACTCCGTACCCAGTTCTTCATTGTAATGGGTCTTGTTGATGCGGTACCTATGATCGCAGTTGGTATCGCCTTCTACATCCTGTTTGCTGTCGCTTAAACAAGTGTCTTGCATTAACCCTGGAAACCTGGAGATGCAGTCGTGAATATTAATGCGACATTACTTGGGCAGGCTATTGCCTTTGCGCTGTTTGTTATCTTTTGTATGAAATATGTCTGGCCACCTGTGGTCGGTGCGCTGCGTGAGCGGCAGAAAAACATCGCTGACGGCCTTGCCGCGGCGTCACGTGCAGAAGGTGATCTTGAACTGGCACAGAAAAAAGCTACAGAAAAGATCAAGGCCGCTAAAGATCAGGCTTCTGACCTGATTGCGCATGCCAATAAGCGTGCTGACGGCATTGTTGATGAAGCTAAAGAACAGGCTAATGAAGAACGGGCAAGAATTCTTGCCAGTGCACAGTCTGAGATTGAGCTTGAATCTAATCGTGCTCGTGAGGAATTACGGTCGTCCGTTGCCAAATTGGCAGTGGCCGGTGCAACTTCTATACTGAAAAAAGAAATCGACGAGAAGGCACATGCCGAACTCCTTGATGATCTTGCCCAGCAGCTCTGATACTTGACGCATTAAGGATATAAAATGGCAGAACGCACTACAATCGCCAGGCCTTATGCAGAAGCCGTATTCAGGCTTGCTAGCGAGACTTCATCACTTCAGCGCTGGAGTGATGTGCTGGACTTCTATGCAATCGCAGTGGCTGATGAGAACCTGGCTTATGCACTTGGTGACCCGCGCATAACGGGTGATCAGATGGATGATTTGCTGTCCTCTCTGATGGAAAACATCAGCGGTCAGGAGCAGGAACTCATCAAAATGCTGCGCGAAAACGGCAAGCTTCAGATTCTGCCGGAAATTGCCGCTTTATATAATGAATTTCGTGCCAATGCCGAAGGCACGATTGATGCCAGTGTTATATCAGCGTTCGAACTTGATGATGCACAGGTAGACAAGCTGGCACAGATGTTGAAAAAAGAACTTAATCGCGATGTCAACATAGAAGCAACGGTTGACCCGTCGATTATTGGTGGTGTGATTATACGCGCAGGTGACACAGTCATTGATGGCTCAGTCGCTAGCAGTTTACAAGATCTCACTTCATACCTAACACGTTAACGGGAAACTCATCATGCAGCTGAATCCATCTGAAATCTCAGAGCTGATCAAGAAGAGACTGGAAAATTTTGATACCAATGTCGAGGCGCGTACTGAAGGTACTATCGTCAGCGTAACGGACGGTATTGTCCGCATTCACGGCCTAAGTGATGTAATGAATGGTGAGATGCTGGAATTTCCAGGAGGCGCATTCGGCCTCGCTATGAACCTGGAAAGAGATTCAGTAGGCGCTATCATCATGGGGTCCTATGAACATCTTAGTGAAGGCGACAGTGTTAAATGTACAGGGCGTATTCTTGAGGTCCCAGTTGGGGAATCACTTGTAGGGCGTGTTGTCGATACGCTGGGTAATCCGATAGATGGTAAAGGTGAGATAAAGGCTGCAGGATTCGAGCCACTGGAAAAAGTGGCTCCTGGCGTAATTACGCGTCAGTCGGTCGACCAGCCGGTTCAAACCGGGCTGAAATCTGTCGACTCTATGGTGCCGATTGGACGTGGTCAGCGTGAACTGATTATCGGTGACCGCCAGACAGGTAAAACCGCGGTTGCCATCGATGCAATTATTAACCAGAAAGGCACAGGTGTTACCTGTATATATGTAGCTGTCGGACAGAAAGATTCTTCTGTTGCAAGTGTGGTGCGCAAGCTGGAAGAGTTCGGTGCCATGGAGCACACGATTATTGTAAGTGCTGGTGCGGCTGAATCAGCTGCAATGCAATACCTTGCTCCTTATGCCGGCTGCACCATGGGTGAATATTTCCGTGATAAGGGTGAGGATGCCCTTATCGTCTATGATGATCTGACCAAGCAGGCATGGGCCTATCGCCAGATATCACTATTGCTAC
>JASJFV010000284.1:0-7203 GCA_033791885.1 Gammaproteobacteria bacterium
TTGCCAGGTCACGCTGCCGGACATGGCCGGTATCGATGATGTTGCAGAATTCTTCCTTACCGCAGAGATAGTTAGCCATGGTCTCAATGGGCTTTTGTGTAGCCGAGATACCAATGCGTACCGGGGGTTTGATGCAGAGCGCTGACAGCCGTTCGAGTGACAACATCAAATGCGCGCCGCGCTTGTTTCCGGCGAGGGCATGTATTTCATCAATGATTACGGTATGTACCGTTGTTAGCATTTCACGACCGGATTCGGAGGTGAGCAGAATAAATAATGACTCCGGCGTGGTGACCACGATATGCGGCGGTTTTTTTCGCATTTTCTGGCGTTCACTTTGCGGTGTGTCGCCGGTGCGAACCCAGGCACGAATCTCAACATCCGGCAGGCCGTGCTCAAGCAGGGAGTCACGGATTCCGCTTATCGGATATTGAAGATTTTTCTGGATATCGTTGGACAGGGCTTTGAGTGGAGAGACGTAGAGCACCCGTGTCTCATCCGGCAGATTGTTCTGCAGACCTTCAATGATCAGCTCGTCAATCGATGACATAAACGCTGCGAGCGTTTTACCGGTGCCGGTTGGGGCAGAAATCAGGGTATTTTTATGCTGGCGTATAGCAGGCCATGCCAGTTTTTGCGGATCCGTAGGCTGACCAACGGATTGCAGGAACCAGTCCTGAACGGCGGGATGCAGTAGTTCTACCGCCATCTTATGTGAGTGAATTTTTTGCACATCTGTTGATAGTATTACAGTTAAACGGTAGATGCAGTACTTCTATGCGCCATAGTGATAATGACACAGGTATTGCGATCAGGGACCAATTATTCATTCATGAATAGATTTTTATTGGTATTTTTCTGATTTGCCGGGATATAAAAAAATGACGAGGAGTCTGTGATGACAAAAAATTCTAAGAGCCTGTTAAGTTTTTCCTTGATACTGGTCGGTTATTTCCTGTTCATGCTTCCGTCGGCGTTTGCTGAAACGGTAAAGGTAACTCCCCTCGGCAGCCATGACGGTGAGTTCTGCAGTCGTGATCGCGCGCTGATTTTTGAAGACCCGGATGGGACACGTATTTTATATGACGCAGGCAGAACAGTAGCCGGTGCAGGTGATATGCGGCTTGGTAATATTGATGTCGTTCTAGTTAGTCACATGCACGGTGATCATGTCGGCAACCAGCATATAGAACGTGTCAATGAAGGCGAATGCGGCAAGCCTGTAACGCCTGTGAATGCGCTGCCGAATACCAGCAGCGTGGATATCGCACTGGCAAAAAAAGCGAAAATTATTACCGGCAGCGAAATGCCGAAGTTTTTTTCCAGCAAGCTTAAGGCGCTTGGTGGTGATTCTACGGATTCACAACTTGTACGTTTTGGCGGCTCGCGTAAAGTGGGGGGAGTAACTATTACCACGGTACCTGCTGTGCATTCGAATGGCATTGCGGGTGATATGATCGGTGGTGAACTGGGACAGATGATGAATGCTGCGGGTTTGACTGCCTATGCAGGTCCGCCAACTGGTTATGTGCTGATTTTTTCCAATGGTCTCGCCGTTTACCTGTCGGGCGACACCGGCATTACCGCAGAACAGGACCTGGTGGTGCGGGGACATTATGCGGCCAAATTAGTGGTTATGAATATCGGTGATACCTACACCACGGGGCCGAAAGAGGCCGCTTACGTTGTTAACGAAATGATTAAACCGAATGCAGTGATAGCTTCGCATGCTAATGAAGCATCAACAAAGCGGGGCAGGGTGATCGATGGTACACGCTCAGATATTTTTATAAAGGCTGTGAAAGTACCGGTGTATATGCCTCTTAGTGGGCGCACCATGGAATTTGATTCTCGTGCGCAATGTGTAACGGGGTGCTAGCTGAATCAATACAAACCTCAAGGTTTTTCTCGTTCTTTTTTCTATCCCTGGATACTTGGCTGTACTAGGATAATGCAACTCTATTTCATGCGGGGGAGATATGTCTTCTAGCAAAGATGCACATCAACTGGTATTGATGCAGACTATATTTGGGATTATATCGAAAAGGGAATTGTCGATTGACCAGCAGATAGAGGAAATTCTGAAAGCCGGATGCAGCCTGTTCGGTGAACAAATTGGTATTGTCAGCAGAATAGAGAGAGACAACTATTATATCGAGCACGTCCATGCTCCGGGTTTTGATATTTATAAAGGCCAGAAGTTTGATCTCGAGAACACATTCTGTTCAATTATGGTGAGTTCCAACAAGCCTTTAAGTATCGCAGACGTTAAAAATTCAGACTACCGAAAACACCCCTGTACTGAGATGGGCCTTGAGTCTTATATTGGTATGTCGATTACTGTTGAAGGTAAAAGATTCGGCACACTAAACTTCTCCGGGGCATCACCGAAGGATTCATCTTTCCGGGAAACTGACCTCCAGTTCATGTCAACATTATGCGACTGGATCGGTAATGTTCTGGGATACTCACGGATGATGGACAGGCTGAATGTTCTTGCATCTCAGGATTCTCTTACCGAAGTATCCAATCGATCCAGTATTCTTGATTTCATTGAGCGCTGCCTGGAAAGGCACAGGATAGATGAAAACTATATGTTTTCTATCTTGTTTATTGACCTTGATCGATTCAAACAGGTGAATGATCAGTTGGGTCACCATACCGGCGATTTAATGCTTAACCAGGTTGCTCAGCGCCTGCAAGGTGTTATGCGCCCGAGTGACAGGCTAGGTCGGTATGGGGGGGATGAGTTTATTGTTATCCTGGAAAATACTACAAAAGAAGAGGCGAGAGAGGCGGCAGCACGCATTCAGGAACTACTGGGCCTGCCTTTCACAGTTAAGGGTCAGGAAATTGTTATCGGTTCCTCAATCGGAATTGCTAATAATGACAGTGTTGAAAGTGCTACAGAACTTATTGATATTGCGGACAGGTCTATGTACAAAGAAAAAAATGCGAAATATTGAAGTATTTTAGTTTCAAATTCCAGATTCTATGTAGCCGGTTCAAGGCTAATGGTATTCATCTACCAGAATGATGGATGCCAGGTGCAGTGAAAGTGAGCAGGAAATTTTTAATTAATTTGAGTTATGTCAAAGTAAATCCCACATCACTACGATAATTTAAGCACCTGCCATTATTAGGTATATCCGCAGCATTGCGGACGAGAATTATTCAAAACTTTACTCATTGGAGATCATCATGAAGTTATTCACAGTTATAGCTATGTCTATGCTACTGTCTTTTGGTACTGCCGCCATTGCCAGTCAGCATGAGAGCCAGGAGCCGGGGCAGCATAAGCAGTGTGCTCATAAGGGTGGAAAACATGGAAAAATGGGACATAAGCGTGCCATGCACCACGCTAACCCGATGCCCAGCCTGATGATGGTGGTCATGAAGAAATCTGCCGAACTGAATCTGACGCCAGAACAGGAAAAGGCATTGGCTGCATGGCGGGATCAGAGTAACCCGATCTTCAAGGACCAGGTCAGCCAGGTGATGAATCTGGAAAATGAGATTATGCAGGCTTCGTTAGACGGTGTCGATAAAGCCGCATTGATGAGTAAGGTTGACGAGATGCTGGCGATTCGACGCAGCGTAGCCGAGCGTAAGGTCAATTGCCGGGACAATATGAAAAAAATATTGAATGAAGAGCAGTATAATAGGGTGATTCAGACATACCGGGAACATCGAGCCGAAAAACAGCAAAAAATGATGAACCATTAACCCGGCAACAACCTGGTGTCGAATCGCGACATTCCACAGCTCAGATACATTGTCGTGATTCGCCCAGTTTTCAAATACTATCAGCCATGAAGGGTTAAAACTGATCCCACGCTATACGCTATCAAGCTCGACAATCAATAAGATAGCATTGCTTCTATGTGACTGACACTTTATAGAGGCTATATGTCGATTTGCAACACGCTGGTAATTCAATCACACCGCTCACCCTTACCCTACCCGTGGATCGAGCGCTGTTTAGCTTCGGTAAGCCAATGGTGTGTGCTTAATGGATATGAATATCGCTTTATCGGCAATGAGCTGTTTGACTGTTTACCTCCCGCACTGAATGATAGACGCTATTTGCCAACCGTTGTCGCGTCAGATCTCGCACGTTTATTAACGTTGAATGATGCCTTAAACGAAGGCTATGAGACGGTTGTCTGGCTGGACGCAGATTTTCTTATTTTCAACTTTTCTGAATTTGTTATACCGGACCAGCCTTACGCACTAGGGCGAGAAGTCTGGGTACAGAACGACAAAAACGATAAGTTAAAAGTGTATAAAAAAATACACAATGCTTTCCTGATGTTTCGACGTGGGAACAGTTTTCTGAGTTTTTATGCAGAAACAGCCGAACGGCTATTATTGCTTAACCAGGGCGCTATGCCACCGCAGTTTATTGGCCCTAAATTACTTTCGGCTTTGCATAATGTAGCGCAGTTGCCGGTTATGGAAACAGCAGGCATGTTAAGTCCAATGGTGATCCATGATGTTATTCATACCCGGGGACCGGCGCTG
This sequence comes from Gammaproteobacteria bacterium, assembly GCA_033791885.1. GTDB lineage: Bacteria > Pseudomonadota > Gammaproteobacteria > BMS3Bbin11 > BMS3Bbin11 > BMS3Bbin11. The sequence goes on from JASJFV010000284.1 coordinate 4,525, forward strand.
AATCTGTTTTTGCAACATTCAGTGCAAGACCTGGCTGGAGCGAATCTTTGCGTATCCAGCTGTGAGTCTAATGATGTATCTGAGAGGGAAATGGAACTGCTGATTGATGCCCTGGTGGGTGGTGCACTGACGAAAAATTAATCCTGTTGCCCGCTTACGGGTGGATTTTTGTCATGCCGGAATTACTGCAGAATCCGTTTCCACCTTATATTTTCTGATTGTCGGACAGGTTCTGCAAGAATCAGAATATACTGTGATATCACAGCCGCATCTGCTAAAACCCTATCCTGCATGTAGCGTTTTTATTTCCTGAGGTGATAATGATGAACAGTAAACTGATCAAAAGTATCAATCCGATAGATTTTCAGTGGCAAACTGCAGACCCGTTTTTGTTTTGTGCCTATCACAATGATTTCTATCCAGAAGGCAACGAAGATTCAGGGCCTAAGGCCTCGTTGCAGGGCCGTAATATGGGTATGGATTTTGAGATCAAGGATGGCTGGCGTATGTACCATGGTGACAGGGTGCCCGGGTTTCCTGTTCACCCGCACCGTGGTTTTGAAACAGTGACGATTGTGCAGCAGGGACTGGTTGATCATGCTGATTCGATGAGTGCTGCCGGGCGCTATGGTAGCGGCGATGTGCAATGGATGACGGCTGGTCAGGGTGTGCAGCACTCAGAAATGTTTCCATTGGTGAATCAGGATAAACCGAATACCCTGGAGCTGTTCCAGGTATGGTTAAACCTGCCTGCTGCGAATAAGATGGTGGAGCCGCACTTCTCCATGTTCTGGGCCAGTGATATCCCAAAAAAAGTTTTTCAGGACGAAGCAGGAAGGCAGACAACGATCGATGTAATTGCCGGTACACTTGGCGATACAAAGTCGTTACAGCCTCCGCCGGATTCCTGGGCGGGCAATGTTGAAAACCATGTTGCAATATGGACCATCGTCATCTCTGCAAACGCGCACTGGCTGCTACCTGCATCAGAGCCAGGATTAAACAGAACATTGTATTTTTATCGGGGTAGCTCATTAAGCATGGATGGTGTGGATATTCTGCCTATGCATAAAATTGAACTGCAGTCAGATAGAGATGTTCTATTGCAGAATGCGGATGAGGAATGCCGTGTACTACTACTGCAGGGCAGGCCGATAGGTGAACCCGTTGAGCAGTACGGGCCATTCGTAATGAATACTCGCAGCGAAATTATGCAGGCAATGCAAGACTACAAAGAGACAGAATACGGTGGCTGGCCGTGGCCGAGCCGTGACCCGGTGCATACCGGCAAGGGACGTTTTGCCAGGCATGCGGATGGCATAATTGAAGAGGCAGAATAAATAATAAAAATCGAAGACCGGGTTAGCGAATATAAAAGAACAGATAAGAATCTGTATGGACGTATTATATCAATGGAATATTACCAGGCTTATAATCACGAGTAAGAGATATTTAGAATTCTCAGGACGGTGACCATCATGTCTTCCAGAGCGCGTTCTGTAATGAACGACCCTCTTCAGTTCGTCAAGCAGGTACTCAACGGTTTCCGTGCCAACCAGGGCTTCTTACTGTCTGGTGCGATTGCCTATTACACCTTGTTGTCAATAATCCCGATGATGGCGCTGATTCTGGTGGTATTATCTCAATTCGATGAGCCTCAGGACTTGCTTGCGGCTTTGCGCGATTACCTGGTGCTGGTGACACCAAGCCAGACGGATGCAGTGATCAACCAGGTAGATGTTTTTTTACAGCAATCGAGGGTAATAGGCATCCTGGGTTTTGTGCTGCTGCTATTTTTTAGCTCATTTGCGTTTACCGCACTTGAAAATGCCATGTCGGTGATCTTTTTTCACCGGGTATCGATAAAGCGCCGTCATTTTCTTGTCTCGGCAATCATTCCTTATGTCTATATCCTGCTGCTGGCAGTTGGTATGTTGATAGTAAGTATTGTCAGCGGGTATTTACGCAGTCACGAATGGTCACAGGGTGTGATGGATACACTTTTTTTCTATTTTCTCGGCTTCAGTGGCGAGGTCGTATTACTTACCTCACTATACCTGGTCATGCCAGTCGGGCGACTTTCATTGAAACATGCGTTGATCGGTGGTGTCACTGCTGCAGTGCTATGGGAAATAACACGGCATATCCTGGTATGGTACTTCTCTACTTTGTCCCTGGTAAATGTGATTTATGGCGCCTTCTCTGCAACTATAGTTATTCTGATAAGCCTGGAAGCAGCGGCCATTATTCTGTTGCTGGGTGCGCAGGTGATTGCGGAATATGAGCGTATCGGTAGCGAGCAGAAAAATATTCATGGTTTACAGACCGAATAATAGGGATATAGACGTGACAGGATTTCGTTGTAAATAACAATATTGCTATATATCTACATCTGCCATGTCGTCAATTAGCCTGTTATTTATTGATATTTGTCAAAGAAGCAGCATTAGCGCACATATATAATACCCCGCATCATATTCCTCCTTCTTAATATGTGTTCGCCCAGCATTCCAACCGCTGGGCTTTTTTTTGGCTATGAGTCTGGTAATTCTTCTTTCCTGTAGTACACTTACAAATACTACGCCAATATAGGCGTGGCTTTACTACGTTGTTTACATAGTTCGCTCAGCCTTGTCCGGCTGGGCTTTTTTTATTGAATATCGCACGGATATACGTGTT
>JASJFV010000285.1:0-5265 GCA_033791885.1 Gammaproteobacteria bacterium
CATCGACGTTTTTCTTCATATGTGTTGGGGTTGTTTTTACCGGTATTGGGAAGGCCGATATCCCCAGTTTTAAAATTGATAACTCTGAAAGAAAATGAAAATATTGAAGGTCAGTGCCCTCGCCAGGCTATTGATCCCGATGAGCGGTTGATCAGTCTATGGCAGTTGCGGCGGCTTGAATGGAAGGTTCGGTAGCGCAGGTTTGCGAAAGACCCAGCGGCCGCCGAGAATGGCCAGATAAATTATATAGCCTGCCGAAGATGCGGTTCCAGCAACGTAGGTCATGGCAGCAGCGCGCATCACTTCCTTTGCACCTTCTCTATCCCGCTCATCCATCACCTGAAGCATTTCGAGTTGTCGCATTGCACGTTTGCTGGCGTTGAACTCGACAGGCAGTGTCAGGAACTGGAGAAGCAAAGCTCCCGCATAAGCAAGAATCCCAACCTGTACTAAAAGAGGGAAGGCCAAAAATGATCCTAAGATGGCTGCCGGTAGGCCGAACTTAGCACCGGAAGCGGCTATGGGTGCCAGGAAGGTCCGCACCTCGAGCGGAACGTAGTTGACCTCATCCTGAATAGCATGACCAGATTCATGCGCAGCCACGGCCATGGCTGCAACACTTGGCACCCCGTAGACCGGCTCTGACAGTCGGATGTTCTTGTTGCGCGGATTGTAGTAGTCGGTCAACTTGCCAGGATTCCGGCCTATCTGAACACCACTCATGCGATTGGCATCAAGGATCGCCTGTGCTGTCTGCGCACCGGTTATGCCCGCACTATTGCGGGTCTCACCCCATCGACTATAGGTCAATTCCAGCTTCTTACGCACTGCCAGAGAAAGGAAGAATGCCCCGCCTGCAATGATATAGTAAATGATCTCTTCCATCGTTACAGACTCCTTTTTACATTGTTCCGGTTGAGTTTTTTATGTGAGGAAGTCAGGCTTCCCTTGAGAAAACTTATAGACCTATGTCCTGTGAGTCAAGTTGAACCTGAGCGAGAGATTATGGGGTTGTCAATTTGGGGCATCCGCTCAACCTTCATTCACCTTGACCTCGCTGTCACTGACACTAAATGTGGCACTTGAGTGTTTCAGCAAACACGCACATATCGAGATTTCATATCCAAGTTGCTGGATCAGCTGATCAAGGGGGCAGCGTTTTTGAAGTTTAATGACGGCTTCTGGCTGCGGGTTCAACTGATCTACGCAACACTTTATCTTTAACAATAAAAAGATGGAGTGTTGGTTAAGGCTATAGCCTGCTTTTCAAATGCATAAGCCGCTTCTCGGGATGAGGTCTATAACCCGGACATCAACCACGCCCGCTTACCCGTGGCAACAATTCCGCAGGTGAATAAATGTACAGTATGAATATTTCCCAACTATTCCGTCGTGCTTGCAGGTGGTCGGCGCCAGGTGGTTGCTTGCTCGAAAGCATAGGCCAGACCTATCAGGCGGGGCTCATCGTAGGCGGTTGCAAAAAAGCTGATACCTAGCGGCAACCCAAGCTTAGTGAAACCCATTGGCACTGTGATTTCCGGAAAACCTGTACTCGATGCCAGGTAGGATGGAATGTAAGCATCGGATGCACTACAGACATAGGTCTTATCTTTCAGGTTAAACAGCGGCGAGGCTGGACAGAGCATGGTGGGAAAGACCAGGGCATCCAGCTTCTCGTCCTTCATAAGTTCAATGATCAACTGCCTGGCACTGGGTATACGACTGGTTACGATTTCGATGTAAAGCTGGTCAGCCAGATCCAGGCTATTTGCGGCGGCCCGATAGCCATCCACACGTCCCGGATTGACCGGGTTTTCTGAATTCAGAATATCAGGGGCAAGACTTAGGTCAATCAGCTCTTCGACCGTCTGAATCGGCGCCTTGCCTTGATTAAAGTAATATTCGATCTGGTCATCGAATTCATTATCCACGACAGGCCCCATCATGGTGCTCCAGGCTTCCTGAATGAACTCGGGTACAGTAACATCTACGGTTTTAGCGCCCTTGTTTCGCATCTGCATCAGGGCTTGTTTAAAAGCAGCATCGACCTCGGCATTGCCACCGGAATAGGTCGTGACCACACCTATTCGCTTGCCTTTCAGGGCATTGGCATCCAGGTAGTTACGGTAGTCCTTGCCCTGGAATTCTCCGCTGCTTTCTGTTCTTGCATCGTCAGGATCAACTCCAGCCATCACGGTGAGTGCAACCGCGGCATCATAAACGGTACGTGCGATAGGGCCCGTCACATCAAAACTGAGACTGGCAGGAATGACGCCGGAACGACTGGTCAGTCCCAGGGTGGGTTTAATACCAACGTTACCCGTTACTGCAGCTGGGCCACGAATCGAACCTGCTGTGTCAGTGCCGGTTCCCAACACTGCAAGATTGGCTCCTACAGCGGCACCCGTGCCGGAACTGGAGCCGGATGCATTGCGTTTGAGATTATAAGGATTAAGGGTTAGCCCTCCTTGAGAGCTATAACCCAGGCGACCATAAGAAAGTGCAAGTTCACTCAAGTTGGTTTTACCGAGAATTATGGCGCCAGCTTCGCGCAGTTTTTTTACCGTGAATGCATCCTGCCTGGGCTGATGTTCTCTTAATACAGCACTTCCCCCGGTCGTTGGGAGATCTTTCGTGTCATAGTTATCCTTGATAACGATCGGAATGCCATGCAAAGATCCGCGCATGCCCTTGTTTTTTCGTTCCTTATCGAGCGCCCTGGCAACATCGAGCGCTTCAGGATTCAACATGATAAAACTATTGAGTTTGGGGCCATTTTTATCGTAGGCCTGGATGCGCTCAAGGTAAGCGCGGGTAAGCTCTTCAGCACTCAGCGTTCCCGCTTTGTAGGCAGCGTGTATACTGCGAATATCTGTTTCGATAATATTTAAAGGCTGTGCGGCCTGGAGACTGCTGCAAATAAAATACACAGCCATCAATGCGACGAACCTATTCGATATAGTTCTCATCCTTCTGCCCATTAAAAGTAGTAACCCATGTTAATTGTGAAGCGTGTGTTCAAGCGGTCATTACCGTTTGCACCCCAGTCACCTACGCCGTCTACACGGTTGTAGTTATCGGATCCGCCGTCATCGGCCTCGTTCCCAATAAACCAGTTACCATTAGATAGAACCAGGTCGGTATAAATCAACCAATTGCCCCGGTAAAACTGAGAGCCGATGGCAAACATCTGGCTATCATTGAAGCTGCTCTCATCTTTCAAAACATGGCTGTACTCGATGTATGGTATGATTTTGTCAATCCAGGCAATACTTGTTGGAGTGTGACTCGAGCTAAGAGATATGGCCGGGACCCAGGCTTTTGATGCCAGGAACCAGGCAAAATCAAACGCACCACTGGGTAACAGCTGATCAGTCTGCCAGGGGTTGTCGCTATCGATCCTGTACTCATAACGTGTCAATTGTGAGGCAAGCTCAATATTCCCCCAGCGGTTGATCATGTGTGCCGAGGCTGCCCAGTGATCTCCATCATCGGTTTCAGTACCCTTGAGCTGGCCATACTGTAGTGAGGTGCCGAGTTCAGAGTCGGCATTGAAGATTTCCATTGAGCGAATGGCGCGGAAATTTAGCTGATTGCGTTCATCGAAGCCATTCTCCTGTCCGCCGTAAACCACATTACCATCATTGTCCACGGACTCATTCCAGCGAACGATATCGAAGCTGTAACGCGTGCTATCAAGGCTTCTACCCAGATATGAGCCCTCACTTCTCAGGTAATAAGCGAGATCAAATTTCCAGTCACCGTAACGGGTTACATACTTAACACCCAGGTCCATGTCGTCAGCCAGGCCCAGGTAGTAATGCATATCAAACATGTAGCTCTTCGCAATCCCATAGGGGCCGGGACCAAACGGGACGCGGTTAACGCCGACCTCGATATGGCTGTCCTCGTCAAATTGGTATCCGAGCCAGCCTGTATGCAGGAAACTGTAGCTGGCAGGAAATGATTGTCCGTAGTCGCTATACCACCGGTATTCGAGGGCGCCAATCCAGTTCTCGTGAGCCAGGGCCATGTTAATCCGGAAGGTATCCAGTTCGATATTACCCGTATTGCCGCCACGGTAAGGGCCATCGCCCGGATCATCTACCACGTAACTGCCCAACACATAACTGACGCGCATAGCGCCACCAATGGCTACAGGCCCAAACTGGATCTTGGGATTTTCCTCTGCTTCCTCTGGGGCGCGCTCATCGAAGGTCTTCCTTAGCTCGGCAAGTTGCGCATTGGCCTGCTCAGTTTCTTCTTTTGCTGCGGTTTTTTGCTTACTGGCTGCTTCGAGGTCTTTACGTGCCTGCTCTAATTGAATAGATAATTCATTAACACGCTTTTCGAGTTCATCAACCGTTTCTGCTGCAGCAGTCCCGCTCATTGCTAGCAGTCCTGAGACCAGCAAGGGGATGAGGCGCCTGTGGAGAGTTTGATTCATGTATAGATTCCTTTTGATTCTTATTGATTATTAAACCCCAAAATATAGAAAAACTACGCGTGTTTAATTACTGTATAACATGAGATGAAATACAGTTGCTCCGTGCCTCGCTGGTTTACCTGGTTAAAGGCGAGACGATCACAGGGGAATTCGTGAATTTGTTGATGAGAATTACAAAGGAGCATAAGGAGTTTCAGTCGGTATCAGACAGAGAAATTGACTAAATCGCTTGTATTGCGCCGGCTGGAGACTGCTCAAGACTTGGCCCCACCGAGCACGAAGCGTTGTTCATGCCTAAGTCCCATGTACAGAGCTACACACATGAATAAAAGTACAGCAGTGAATGGCAAGCCAACGGTGATCGCTGCAGCCTGCAGAGCACCCAGTGCATCGGCACCTCCACCAAACAACAATGCCCCGGCGATCAAACCTTCCATGGTGGCCCAGAAGATACGCTGTGGAACCGGTGCATCCAGCTTACCGCCGGCTGTAATACTGTCGATGACGAGAGAACCAGAATCTGAAGAGGTAATAAAAAACACCAGGACCAACACTATGCCTATGATCGATGTTAGGGTAGATAGCGGTAAGTTCTCCAGCATCTGGAATAACGCCAACGACACATCGGAAATGCCGTTTGCGAGTTCACCGATATCAGCTTTCACCTGGTCTAGACCAGTACCGCCGAAGGTTGTCATCCATACAATCGTCGCCATGGTTGGCACTAGCAGTACAGAGATGATGAACTCTCGTACTGTACGTCCTTTTGAAACACGTGCAATAAACATCCCGACGAATGGCGACCAGGAGATCCACCA
>JASJFV010000286.1:0-4045 GCA_033791885.1 Gammaproteobacteria bacterium
CGTCTTAAAGGCCGCAATGACGGACAAAAAGACTTTCCTCCTGCAATTGCAGATGAATATTCGCCGCATGAGCTTGAGCGAATCAGTCAGGCGCGCGCAGCAGTAACCAATTATGATCGAAACCTGCATGATATCCGTGAGCAGCTGGATCTTGATTTGGCTGCAAGGGAGCAGGAGTTAAATGAGGGTTACCTGTGGCAGAAAGAAACTCTCATTCGTTCGAAGGAGTCCGCACTTGAATCTCTGCGTCAGGAATCCGGTGCGAATTCAGAGGCCTACCGCCAGTTGCATAATGAGCAGGAAGAGAAGAAAGAGAACTTCCGCCGTGTTGAACTGCGCCTGAACAGGCCGCTACAGGTACATTTTTCAAAAGTATATTTAATACTGCTGTTTGTTCTGGCCATCCTTGAAGTACCTATTAACAAGCTAGCAGTTGAATTCTTTTTTCAGGAATCACCTTTTCTTGCACTGGTGCTTGCACTGACTATCGGTGTCGTGCTGATCACCCTTGCCCATTTTCTTGGTCTTATGTTAAGGCAGGTGGGGCACTACCGTGAGCGCCTGGGTATCAAAGGTTACGTGGCAGGATTATTTTTTATACTCGTGACAGCAGGCAGCCTGATCTATCTTATTTCAGCTTTGAGGCAGCAGTATGTTGATTTCATCGCCCAGGAACAGCAACAGGACCTTGCCGCCATGCTGCTATCTGATGGCGTTGGAGGACTGTTAGGGCAAACTATTCAAACAGAGTTGGGAGTGGCCGGTTTAACTTTACTGGTTCTGAATGTTTCAGTATTTTTTCTGGGTCTGATGTTTTCCTTTCTGCGTCATGATCCGCACCCGGATTATGAACGTCTCTACGTTGAGCGTAACCACGCCATTAGTCGGCTGGTCAAATTCCGCAATCGATTTGAGCAGCAGGCAACGAAGCTGCAGAGTGAGTTTGATGAAAAGATTTCCTACCTGGATAAGAAGGCCATTGCGCTGGAGAATGAGATTCGGGAAATGATGTCACGGCGTTCGGCACTGGAGACGGAGCGTGAACATGATATCAGTATGATCATAGATGTATTGCGTCAGCAAATACTGGCGTATCAATCAGGAAACGTTGACGGAAGGAGTGGTGAAAATATTCCTGCTTACTTCGGCGAACAGGGCCTGGCTGGTTTGAAGGGGAGAATCAGCGAATAATGAGATTATATCTTCACAGCCTGATGCTGCTGATGCTCCTGTTGCCAGTAAAAGATGTACTGGCGGCAAAACAGGATTATTGTGCTGAAGGTGACGGCAGGACTGTCTTATTCCTTATCGACAGAACCAGTGCCTTTGATGAACAGGACAAAGTTAGCTTTGCAAATGGCGTTGACGCCTTGTTCAAGCAGTTGCAGACAGGTGACCGCCTGATTATTCATACATTGACTGAAGATTTTGCTGGATCCAGGAAAATATTTGATGCCTGCAGGCCCGGCTGTATGGAGCAGGGGCTGGTGTCGGGTCTGTTTAGTCAATGCAGGGCTTCGCGAGCCAAGGTCGATGAGCGCAAGTACATGCGCGATATGCTTACCAGTGTTAAACCCATGATCGCAACCAGCGAGAAATATGATAATTCTGAAATTATAGAAACCATTGCCTTTATGATGCAGGAGTATGAAGACTACAAACCTGCTCAACTGATCATATACTCTGACATGATCGAACATTCAAGGCTGGCAAAGTTCGGCCATCTGGGGGTAAAGAATATTCATCCGTTGCTGGACAAACTGGATGGACTAGGTCTGATAAAGCCGATGCAGGGCGTTGAGGTCGAGGTTTTTGGTTTTGGACGTGATCATTCAGCCCAGAGACAGGGCCTCAGAGCTGAACAAAAAAGGAATATCGAACTATTCTGGCAGGATTATTTCAAGCGTGCGCGAGCTGCTGATCTGCATCTGGGTAGAGAGCTTAATCTTTGATAGCAGGTCTTGTATGCAGCGTGAAAGACCAGGAAAAATCAGCTAACAGATTCTCGGCAACGGGTCATCCTCGAGCTCTTCAAGAATACGTTCACCGCCCAATTCAGTTGTTAAAATGACATGTGCGCTACCGGCAGCGACTTTTCCTATAATCGAAGCCTGTTTACCGTCGGGCAGTGACTGCCAGGCGGCTAAGGCTTCTTCTGCATGGCCTGGATCAACTACGGCAACGACGCGCCCTTCGCAGGCAAGAAATAGAGGGTCGTAGCCAAGCATTTCACAGACAGTCTGTACCGGGTCACGTACCGGTATGGCTGGCTGATCAAGGCGGATTTGCAGGCCGGTGGCATGGCATAATTCATGTGCTACTGTGGCCAGGCCGCCACGCGTCGGGTCACGCATAAAGTGCAGCCCGTCAAGTTTCATCAGGGCCTTGGTAAGGGGCAGTACACTGGCAGCATCGGAGAGTAATTCTCCATGCAGACCGAACTGCTCACGCGCCAGCATGACCGAAATACCGTGATCTCCAACCGGGCCACTGACCAGAATTATGTCTCCCTCCCGGATTCGATCTAGCCCCAGCTTTGTCCCTGGCGAACGGGTACCAATTCCGGTAGTGGCCAGATAAATCCCACCGCCTTCTCCGCGCGGCAGAACCTTGGTGTCACCGGCGGCGACTTCCACACCGATCTCCCTTGCTGCCGCTGCCAGGCTGACAACGATGCGTTCCAGTTTGGCAATCTCGAAGCCTTCTTCAATGAAGGCATTAAGGCTCAGGTAACGAGGGGTAGCACCGGCCACGGCGAGGTCATTGGTTGTTCCATGTACTGCCAGTGAGCCTATATTGCCACCGGGAAATTCCAGTGGTTTGACCGAGAAACCATCGGTGGTAAACATCAGCTCCCCCTCCAACGGTGGCAGCGCCACAGCATCCGCATGAACATCCAGCGTAGGGCTGGCAAGATGGCGGGCAAAGACCTGTTCTATCAGGGCGCGCATAAACCGGCCGCCATTGCCGTGGGCGAGGGAAATATGTGTATCATCGGTCATTTATTTTCTACCTTGTGTTCAGAAGTAGCGAGAATTCAGGATCACCAGTAGTGATTATAACTGTTAATAGCCTGTGACTGGCACCGCTGATAAGCAGGAGGCCGCTGCTGCAGCCAAATACGCGCGTTAAAAACAGATTTCTGGCTTATTTGCCGGTTTTTCGACTAAAATAACATCAATTCCTTGCGTCATACTTGAATTCTCCAGTTTATAATTCTATATACGTACTATAATTATATTATCGGATGTACAGGGTACTTTTCTGAGAGCGTATGAAAAAAATTATTGAACAACCGGCACTATTACAAGCTGATCGTGGCCGACGTCATTTTATTACCGGTCTTGCCGCTTCAGTGAGCGGGGCCCTGTTGCTTCCAGCAGCACCCGCAGCAATCGCTTCTAGCATGTCTGCGAGTCGCCAGAGTGGACGGAATCTGAGTTTTTACCATACCCATACTGGTGACAAGCTTGCCATCGACTATCACGATGGAGCAGGTTATTTGCCCGATGCGCTGGCGGAGATCAATCATTATATGAGGGATTTTCGTACAGAAGAAACTTACCCCATTGATGCAGCACTGCTGGATCTACTGCATGAACTGAAAACTGCTACCGGTCATAATGCTACGTTTGAAGTAATTTCAGGCTATCGTTCGCCGAAAACCAATGCGAATTTGCGCAATAAAAGCAATGGAGTGGCAAAGCGTAGCCTGCACATGCAGGGCAAAGCAATCGATGTGCGCCTGTCCGGTTTTGATACCAGGCAGTTGCACAAGGCGGCTAAAAAACTGGCCAGGGGCGGTGTTGGTTACTACAAGAAGTCTAACTTTATTCATATAGACACCGGTCGGGTGCGCTACTGGTGATGGCTCGAACTTAAGTAATTTTCGTTGTTGCACTCTCAACAACCTGACCGGCACAGATAGCGGCATCATTCGCCGGCAACCGTAATGGCAGGTAGGCATTGAATCCATTTTCAAGTAACAGTTGCACGGCATAATCAGTCAGTTTTCTGTTCTGGAATACACCTCCGCATAAACCAA
>JASJFV010000287.1:0-10021 GCA_033791885.1 Gammaproteobacteria bacterium
GCAGGCCTCGCAGTTCGTGCAGGTTATCTCAGTTTCATGTACGGCACTATCGCTGTTTGTCATTTATCACCTTTCATTTCTATCCTTTTGACAATAGTCATTTCCTTACTATTCACTGATTCATCAACTATATAAATCAACACTCTCAACTTTTCCGGTCAATTGCCTCTGCTTCTCTTCGGTTCAACGATTCACATAAAACCTGGAGATTAAACCTATATCATTCAGTCATTTAATGGGAAAGAGAGCCTTTACCCCCGAGCAGAACCAGCAGAGGAAAATTGGCATAAAACCAGTGCGTGCAGTAGTCAGTCTAACCTCGTTGATCCAGATAAGGTATAATCGACTGTTGAGTTCAGGTGCATATTGATCTACATCTCCTCTCACCGCGGTATTCATTTCCTGTCAACTGTAACCTTTAACCGGGTTCGTGGCGTAGCAGTCGACCACTACCAATTCTGCTGGCAATACAGCGCCTTACTGAATTAAGGCGTCGCCATTTAGGTATATGAATACAGAAATAACGCACAAAAAGCCATTAAGAGGCCAGAAAACATGCATGAAGAATTAAGTAGAAATAAGTTTGAGGTTACAGAAGTTGAAAAAACGACAGCCCCTGAGGGTATGCCGGGTGATAACTGGTATCGTTATGTAATCCAAAAAGGCAAACAAGTTATTGATTGCAAGAAAACCGGCTCTCTCAAGGCTGTTACAGAACATGCAGAGAGCGTGGCTGAACTGATCAATTCACGGCACCTTAGGGGTAGCAGAAAGTAGAACTGCGGAAAGAATCATTTTTTAGTCTTACATGCCTTTAAGTGAGTATTTACCTCCATCCATACAATGCCAGGCTTACATAGCTGAAACACCCTGTACGCCGTTAATCTTTTATCTATACAGCCTTTACTCTGATACTTTTAACTGATTGTTCGTATCCCGGCTTTGACGAATCAGATCATTGCTTTCATAGCTCTGTGAGGATTTAAGCAACCTGTCATAAAGTACCACATTCACTGTTGCGCCCAGGTTCATACAACCCACGGTAGGCACATAGACAACAGCATTCGCCCTGTCGATAACGTCCTGGCTGATGGTGCCGTCTTCCGGTCCGAAAATATACATAGCATTTTGCGGGTGCTGGTAATCAGGTAAGGAAATAGCATTCTCGGCGAATTCAACACAGACTATCTGCGTCCCCATGGCTGCCTCTTCAAGCAGGCTTGCTGCTTCAGATAACGGTATATTTTGACTGACCTTACGGCTCATGTCGGGTATATCGTGATTACGCATCAACGCACGCGGGTAACGCTTGCCGGTATAAAAAACACTATCGACGCGAAAGTTACCTGCAGCGCGCATGACTGCACCGACATTATCCGGGCTTTTAGGGTTAATTAATCCAATACTGACTTTCGATTCCATCATTCGTTTATATGTAGTAGTTGTATCTGTCGTTCTCATATTACTACTTTGAATAAAAGATTATCTCTAAACCATAAGCAAAATACCCCCGCACACGACTGCACTTTTATAACGCAACAATCACAACGTAACACCTTATAATTATTAATTTTCTCCTCTTTCATCTTTCCTTTATATGCAATACGCAATCCGTAAAACCTAACACCTGACAGACCGCTTACTAACACTTACTTGCAAAGATGTAGTGGCTTACTACAAAAAGTGTAGTTTGTTACTACAGGATAGAAAGTATTCGTTCCTTGCCTCTGCCGCTATTCTGTATTCAACGAGAGAAACAAACCTCTCGTGATTCATGCACCAAATATTGTGGATAAAACGAATACAACAATGAGGAGATACAACATGATTAAAATTGACTACAAAAATGTGGACTGGTACTACCTGTTGTTCTGTGCGATTTACCTGAGCCTGGGTCTGACAGGATGGAAACTGGGTTTCCTGATTGCTATCGCCATGGCCGCGATTCAGCTCATTCATACATTGATGACTCATCGCCGCATTACTTCCTTCCCGGTACAGGTGCGAATTGCCTACACACTACTGTTATTGGCCGCCCTGCCAGAATCAATGAACTGGCTCTACTGGCTGCCGGCTATCGGCACCTGGCTCTATGTTCTTTTCAGCTATTGTCTGCTGGCCCGAACCTTGTCTCTGTTGCCCTTTAACAGCGGCCAGGCCTTTTCACTCGACCGTGTTCGTGTCGCCTTACTGGCGCGCCCGGTAAACAACATCCTTACACCGGCCTAAGCCGATACGCACCTGATGGAGAAAAAAACAATGGCTAATACAATGCAAAATGATGAATTTATCACCTTCTGGAACGATGTCCTGGCTACCAAGTTCGAACGATTCCGTAATATTCTGATGGGCGGAATGAGCTACCACAGCGAAACACCGCTGCGTAAGATACGGCTACCCGAAGGCGCTAATGCCCTCGACGTTGGTTGCGGCTGGGGCGATACCGCAGTTGCACTGGCAAACAAGGTAGGTCCCGGCGGCACAGTAACCGGCCTTGATTGTTGTGATGCTTTTCTTGAAAAAGGTCGCACCGATGCTGCTGCTGCCGGCCTGGATAACCTGGACTTTATTACCGCCGATGTACAGAACTACCCGTTCGAGCCTGAGTTTGATTTGTGTTTCTCACGCTTTGGCATGATGTTTTTCAGCAACCCGGTAGCAGCTATGCGCAATATTCACCGCGCATTGAAACCAGGTGGTGAACTGCTGTTTATAACCTGGCGGCATCTGCAAGAAAACCCATGGCTCAGCGCCGGTAAAGAAACGGTGCTGCAGTTTCTGCCTCTTCCAGGTGAGGACGCCAGGGTATGCGGCCCGGGACCATTCTCCATGTCTAATCCTGATGTGGTACGCCGCCAGCTAGAAGCAGCCGGTTTCACCGACATCAGAGTGGATCCGCTTGATGGCCCGGTCACTGCAGGAGACAGCCTGGATCAGGCCGTCGAGTTTCAGCTCGCCATCGGTCCTGCAGGCGAGATATTCCGTGAAGCAGGAGAACTTGCCGAGCGTCGCCGACCGATAATCGAGAATGCTTTGCGCCAGAAACTCGCCCCGCACCAGGACAGCAGCGGCAAGGTCATTATGCAATCCGCATCATGGGCTTACCGCGCAACAAAACCCGCGACAGAAATTTAATCAGCTATTAGTGAATCCCGGTAGTTACTCGCCGGGATTTTTCTGTCCAGACCCGATGAAAAAGTATCTGTGGCAATTACTTTTCTCGTGTCAGTTCTGATTTCGGTGCATTTAAATTGCCAACGCCTTGCTTAGAACGGTTCTCGTTCTGGTCCTGGTGCTGATATTGGTATTGCTTTGATCCACTCTGGCTGTTCTTGCCACTGCCCTGGCTACTTCCAGTCTGTGTGGCACCGTTCTGGGTGTTGCTATATCCCGGGCTGCTTTGACTATGGTCGCGACCGCCATGGCCACTGCCCTGCACCCCACCGCCGCCGCCACCTTTGGCGAAGACATAAGGTGAAACAGCTAAAGTCACGGAAACAAGTATGCTGCCCAGGGCATTTTTTATCTTTGAATTCATTTTTTCGAACTCCTCATCTAAAGGTTTTCCAGCAAAATAACGAGTAACAGAAATCAGCATCCATTCATGCCTGAGATTAGCATTTTATACAAAATATTGAGTTGACGAATGTCAGACTAATTACTGCTTTTTTGATTACGAGAAAATGCTGTTGATAGCAGCAACGTCGTTTAATTGTAGCTGCGAGCAGAAGATTATCTTTGTTATTAGCGCACCATCAATCGCCCGATGGTCATCAGCTGGATTACTCTTTAAGCAACTGCTCACGGATCGCCAGTAACTCCTGACGGCGTTTCTTATTGGTAACCGGGTAGTTCATATTGAGGGACTTGTATGTCTCGAGAATTATATTGGCAATCAGCAGGCGCGCATTTTTCTTATCATCGGCGGGTACCACATACCACGGTGAGTTTTTTGTGCTTGTTGCATTCAAACACGCTTCATAGGCCTCCATATACTGTGGCCAGCATTTTCTTTCATTAATATCGGCTGTACTGAATTTCCAGTTTTTATCGGGATCGTCTATGCGTGCAATAAACCGCTGACGCTGCTCTTCTGCTGATAGATGCAGAAAGAATTTTATTATGCGTGTGCCATTACGATGAAGATGGTCTTCCATATCGACAATCGAGCGGTACCGCTGTTGCCAGATCGTATCAGGATCAACCAGTTCCTTCGGCAGCTTCTGACTTTGCAGAATCTCCGGATGAACGCGAACTACCAGCACTTCCTCATAATAGGACCGGTTGAAGATGCCGATGCGCCCACGTTCCGGCAAGCACTGGTTGGTACGCCAGAGGAAATCATGATCAATTTCTTTTGCGCTCGGGCGTTTAAAGCTAAATACCTGGCAGCCCTGCGGGTTGATCCCCGACATCACGTGCTTGATCGCGCCATCCTTACCTGCTGCATCCATGGCCTGAAAAACCAGCAACAATGAATAGCGGTCATCTGCATATTGAAGCTGTTGCTGTTCTTTAAGACCATCAATCTGGGCTTGCAGAAGTTTCCTGTAATCCTTTTTCGATTGATATACCGGCTCCACCCGGGTAGCCCATTTGTCCAGCTTAACTTTGCCCTTCGCTGGTACACGGAAATCATTGATGTCAATTTTCATAATTATCTACCTTGAAGTAACCAATACCAGTCAGACACTAAATATTAATAGCAATTCTGCTATGACCCTGTCTAAGGTTTTCGCTTATCTCGCAGCAATACTGCCTTTGAATTTGTATCACCAATTTTTCTTCTTTCTATTTCAAATAGCTGTGTTGCAGAAACCAGTTCGCCAAGCTTCCCATAGCCGTAATTACGAGGATCAAAATCAGGTGTTTGTTTCGCGATATTGCTGCCAACGGGCCCAAGGTATGCCCATCCACTATCATCAGAGGACGCTTCTACCGCATTACGTAAAAGACTGACCAGCTTTTCATCCTGCTTTAACTCTTTACTGGATTTTTTAGCTATCGCCTGGTTCGCATCAACTTTTGCACGCAACACCTCTGTGTAAATGAACTTGTCGCATGCAGAAACAAAAGGAGATGGCGTCTTTTTCTCACCAAAGCCATAGACCAATAGCCCTGACTCTCTGATTCTCGCGGCCAGTTTAGTAAAATCGCTATCACTCGAGACTAAACAAAATCCATTAAAGTTATCTGTATATAGCAGGTCCATTGCATCAATAATCATTGCACTATCCGTTGCATTTTTACCTTTTGTATAGGCAAATTGCTGTATTGGCTGAATCGAATGCTGCAACAGGACCTCTTTCCAGCGTTTCAGCCCGGGTGCTGTCCAGTCGCCATATATCCGCTTGACGCTAGCAACACCGTAATTTGCGATCTCTGACAATAACCCATCAACAATACTCGGTTGCGCATTATCGGCGTCGATAAGAACAGCTAACTTTTCAGTATTTTCCATTTATCTTTATTTCCTGTTTCCTGATACCTAATTGATAAATAATAAACAGTCTATATCGCGCTATCTTTATCCTGCTTTACCCGCACTATTGAAAAGAACAAAGTGACGATTGAATATTCGAAACACTAACAGACAACTGGATATTACTTCTGTAACAAATCTACACGGATAGGCATTAAAAAATGTGCTCCATCATCACCGAGGTGCTGTTCAAAACGTTGCTTGACCAGGTTATAAAGATCGTCATCCAGCGCGTGATTACTGTGCGTGGCTTTTATTACTTTATCTTCATACTCGGCAAAACTTTCAAATCTCATCGGTGAATTAAAAAACGTTTCTTCGAGCAGGCTAAACAGACCATCATCCACCGCATTTTTAACCGTGTTAAATGCCGCTTCACGGACCTTCTGCTCATCGTGGAATAAACGCAGGACTTCGTTAAACTCACCGGCAAACACGGGCTCAGATATGTAAGCAACTCCACCGGGTTTCAATACGCGCCTGATTTCGTGCATAGATGCTCCCATCAGTTCCAAAGGCACATGATGCAGTGACTTGAACATGAACACCACATCCACCGATTCATCATCAAGAGGAATATCCTGTGCACCGGAAATTCTGAAGGCTACATTGGGTAGATCGCTTATCTGCAGGTTTTTTTCATGGGCGATCTGGTCAACTTCACAGGCGGTAATTGTTCGATCAGTGCCAGAGGCCGCAATGTTTCGGGTAATATCCGCACTGCCACAGCCCAGTTCGAGTATGTGTTTTCCATCCAGTTCTAGCAGACGGTTAAAAATTTCAGGTTCAGGGCAATTAACATCGATTTTTTCTGCAGCTATTTTCATTTACAACAAGCTCTCCTTATTTACTGATCAATTGCAGAAACTCATGCCGCGTACGATGGTTTTCACGGAAGGATCCAAGCATCATCGAAGAAATAGTCCAGGAGTTCTGCTTCTGCACTCCCCGCATCATCATGCAGAAATGCTGTGCCTCTATCACCACACCGACACCTGCAGCATTTGTCACATCCATCACTGCATCAGCGATTTGCTTGGTCATCTGCTCCTGAATCTGCAGGCGACGGGCATACATGTCGGTAATACGGGCAATTTTGGAAAGACCGATCACCTTGCCCTGCGGCAGGTAGGCGACATGCGCCTTGCCAACAAAAGGCAGCAGATGGTGTTCGCACATGGAATAGAATTCAATATCTTTGACTATGACCATTTCATCATTGTCTGAATCAAATACGGCACCATTTAATACATCTTCCAGAGACTGCTCATAACCCTGGGTCAAATAGGCAAACGCCCTGGAAGCCCGTTCCGGCGTTTTCAGCAGACCGTCACGCTTAATATCCTCACCTGCACTGGCAATCAATTGTTCATACAGCTTTGCGGTTTTCATAACTATGATTTCCTGAGTTCATCCTGTCTATCTGCCTGACTCTGTCAGAGGTCAGGGTATGGGTCAAGCATTGAATGAGTGTGGTTTCGCAGTGTAACTATGTACTTTTTCCAATGATGGAACATGTTGCTGAATTTCATCTTTAGCATCTTTCGAAGTACAGCAAGAATCAGTAGACTCATCATGTTCCAAATCACAGCATCTTTCTGAGCGGAACACCTTTTGGTCTGACACCATTGATTTGTATCTAAAAACCTGTTTCTCAGACCTTTTTTTCGTTTGATAACTTTCCAGATGTAAATTTTAACGAGGCGAATTCAGATGACTGAAGCACCATTTAACAATGTAAACAATGGCATGGCCCACGTAGCGAGCAACTATTCTGTAGCAGACACCGTCAACAAGCTTGATGCAACCGCGAAATCCATGGGGCTGACCGTATTTGCCAGGATAGATTTTGCTGCCGATGCCAAAACCGTCGGGCTTGAATTGAAGCCGAAACAATTGCTGATTTTCGGCAATCCCAAAGGAGGCACACCTCTTATGATATCAGCCCCAGGCCTGGCTATCGATTTACCGATGAAGATTCTCGTATGGGAAGATGATGAAGCTCAGGTATGGCTGTCAAACAACGAGGCGGATTACCTCGGCAAGCGGCATCAGCTGGCACAGGAACAGGTTGCCGGCTTATCCAACCTGACAGGCAGCCTGGTAAGTAAATCAGGAGTGGCATCATAAAAATGGCGGTCTGAAAAAGAGTGAAAAGAGCCAAAGGATACTGGCGGCTATTTTCATCTCGGGCTATTTTATATTGTACTGGTCATGCAGCTCCGCAGATTCAACTTCACCCCATGTGATATTCTCATCAATCACATGGAACTGGCCAAGAACCGAGCGTTCGATGTCGTCAGGTTTGTTCTCACTGGCCTTTATCATGTCACCTTCCATTTCAATATAAACGCCATCACGGGCGATTGTCACCGCTATGCCGGGTGCCTTGCTGCAGGTATATCGTGTTGCCATTGATTTAATCTCCTTTAGTGAATCAAACGAGCCAGCCTGTCAATTTGTTATTCCTTTACAAATCTGAGGAAATAGTTTTCTTTCAATATATCTGACTCAGAGTGCAATTTAAAACCGGCTTGTTCAATTTCTTTTATTACAGATTGCTCACCGGATCGGACGTGTGACATTACCCAGGAGGAGCTGGTGCCATGGTGCTTTCGATAGTCAATAATGACCAGGGTTCCACCCGGGCGAAGTGCACGATGAATTGATGCCAGCATCGATTGCGGATATTCAAAGTGATGATAGGTATTACAGACGAAGGCCATATCGATGGAATCCGCATCCAGGCGGGTATTTTTTTGCTCACTGAGAACAGCATGAATATTCTTCAGGTTGTTTTCCGCTGCACGGCGTTCTATGTTGCGAACGAAATCATCGGTCACATCGACGGCAAAGACATTGCCTGACTTGCCTGCCTGCTCTGCAAACAGCAGGCTATAAAAGCCGGTACCGGCACCAATATCGGCAATATCCATTCCTTCTTTAATCTCAAGCGCCTGCAGGACGTCCTGCCGCCTGTCATAAACTTCACGCCCCGACCACTCAAAAGTAGATAACCACTGTTGATACTGCGCATCCTGGTAATGTTGATTAATACCGGGGTTGACGTTTTGTTCATCAGCATGCGCTTGAATTAATAGAGAAAACAGTACGCAGAAAAAAGTTAAATATCGTTTCATATTTTCAATTCCGGAATATTTCATCGCAGGATTTTTAATTATAATCGTGTCGTGAATGGCCAGCATTAAATCCTCTGTCATCCTACCCTGTCAACGTCAGCAAAATGTACTTGCCTATTTCCTATAGGTGTATAATAGCTAAGGGTATTACTATTTTGATGAATACTTAGAGGTGCTGCAAAACCATAATCATACATGGTTTTTAAATATCTCGGTTCCACGCACCAGGAAAGAAAAGTAAGGAGAACACCAATGAAGCCTATACTTACCGTTGAATTCAAGGCAACGCAAAATGGTCAGGATTTCTATGAAGAAAGTGTACCGCTACAAAGCCCTGAGGAATTGTTTGAATTTGTAGCTGTTGGAGGCGGTTGCGACAAAATCCCTGATGAGGTCAGTGAAATACAAATGTTCTTCATGCCTGCTGAAAGTGCCAACACACTCAACCCTGTTGCTGACAAGCAGGTCACCCTGGAGCTGGGCATGGTCTATATAACCGGCCCATTATCAGAAATTGTGCAAACAGCACGTATGCTTCTGGACAAATCAGGTCGCGGTGAACTTTCAGAGTCATTCCTGAAAGTCATCAATGCAGGGACCTAAAATCAATAAGGTCAGACTCTATAAACAGTTCATCATTTTTTCACTGAAACGTATCGCTAAGCCTGCCTGCCCATTTGACAAAGTGCTGTAAGCGTTAATTTGACGAGCCTGACCCTGCTGGTTCATGTTTTACCTCATCTTTCCAGGTAAAACGAATGAGCGCGCAGAATTAATTCAGGATGAATCAATGATCGAGTCAGCGACTAATCCAGATACACCGATGAATAAAGAAGTGGTATTTCATGTTCACGGTGTCACCAAAATCTACCAGATGGGAGAGGTACAGGTGCATGCGCTGCGCGGCATCGACCTTGATCTGTACAAAGGTGAGTTTGCAGTTTTACTGGGCGCGTCCGGCAGCGGTAAATCGACACTGTTAAATATCCTTGGCGGGCTGGATTCACCTACTGAGGGCCACGTGCAATACGGCGAGCGAGACCTGACCCGGGCCAGCGAAAAAGAACTGACCGCTTACCGGCGATATCATGTCGGTTTCGTCTTCCAGTTTTATAACCTGATCCCCAGCCTGACGGCACGTGAGAACGTTGCCGTTGTCACCGAGATCGCAAACTCACCGATGATACCGGAAGAGGCGCTGAAGCTGGTCGACCTGGGTGATCGACTAGACCATTTTCCAGCACAGCTTTCAGGCGGTGAGCAACAACGTGTCGCCATTGCCCGCGCCATCGCGAAAAATCCACATGTGCTGTTATGCGACGAGCCCACCGGTGCACTCGATTCGAAGACCGGCATCGTCGTGCTGGAAGCGCTACAGCGGGTCAACCAGGAGCTGGGC
>JASJFV010000288.1:0-6016 GCA_033791885.1 Gammaproteobacteria bacterium
CCCCAGAAGAATTGGCAAGGCAACGAGCCCGAGCGTCTGAGCAAGGTGCTGGCCGTGCTTGAACCGATTGCTGTCGAGAGCGGCGCAAGCGTCGCGGATGTGATCGTTCTGGCAGGTAATGTCGGTGTCGAGCAGGCCGCAAAGGCCGCTGGCTTTGAGGTTGCGGTGCCCTTCTCACCTGGCCGGGGAGACGCAACAGACGAGATGACTGATGCTGATTCCTTCGAGGTGCTGGAACCCCTTTATGATGGCTACCGTAACTGGCTCAAGCAGGGCTATGTCGTCAGTGCGGAAGAGCTAATGCTCGATCGCACACAACTAATGGGATTGACTGCTCACGAGATGACAGTACTGATTGGCGGTATGCGTGTGCTTGGCACCAACTACGGCAACACCAAACACGGTGTATTCACAGAGCATGAAGGCGCACTGACAAATGACTTCTTCGTTAACCTGACGGATATGAACTACACGTGGAAGCCTGCAGGTAATAATCTGTATGAAATACGCGATCGTAAGACGGACAATGTCAAGTGGACGGCGACACGTGTTGATCTCGTTTTCGGGTCTAACTCGGTCCTCCGCGCCTATGCCGAAGTTTATGCACAGGATGACAACAAAGAAAAGTTTGTGCAGGATTTTGTGGCAGCATGGACGAAGGTTATGAATGCTGATCGCTTCGATTTAGCCTGATTCTCGGCACATATCCCTGTGCCGTTCATCATAATAATAGGAGACAGACCACGTTTTACGATATTGACCTGCAGCAGTAAAATTTAAGGGGACGGAGTGATTAAATATAAAATCGCTCCGACCCCTTTTTTTGGATGAGCTTACTATTGATCACACTGTTCGAATTTTTCGATGATTATCGCAATTTAATTCGAATATACATATATCTAGCAAGTAAGCTAAACTCTCCATAGGGTCAATTGCATGACTTTATATAAACAAATGACATCTTCCATAATCATTTGTTCACTTCACAAGAACAATATACAGCAGCACTATCAGGCTTATGGCAGGCATTAAGTGAAAATTAGTCTTTATCTATCAGTAGTCGTTATCACATCAATCATCTCATTTTCAGCTTTTGCATCTGAAAAAGTCGATCAGGATGATAATCAGTTATTACTGGCATCCTGTCAGTCATTAGCGACAACATCGGAGCAGGTGAAAGCCAGGCACTGTGCTTACTATATTCTAGGGTTTGTTGCCGCTGCGCAAGTCATTGATCCTATAGTTAAAAAGAAAGAAACCGAGAAAAAACGTAAGTCATTTGGGGTAATGAGCAGACCCTTTTTCAACAAGGAGAAAATTCCACCAGCACGTTATTTTCCTTTTTGCGTACCTAAATATGAATCGGAATCTCGTGTTATAGAGACTGTTTCAAAGCAACTGAAACCCGATAAAGCTGATAGCATAATAATGCTACGAGAAATGATTTTAAAGGCACTTAAGAGTGAATACCCATGTAAGAAAAGCTAATCAAAATTGAACAATTGGAGTCAACGATGGATATTCACTTTGCATATTATACAATTCACATGAGCATGAACTTATTCCATGCTCTAAAGTAGCTCGGCACGAATGCGACATACAATCATTCTATCGATATCGTTATCAGTATTTTGGTTGTTGAATTCTGAGCACAGCACCGACTATATGCTGTCGCTTGGGGTAACCTCCATCGCCTTTGTTGTATACATAGCACACCGAATGGATGTGGTTGATCACGAATCTCAACCTGTGCATCTCACGCAAAAAATCCCCGCTTACTATACCTGGCTTATGAAAGAAATAATTCGTTCCAATTTAGTGGTAGTAAAACACATCTGGCTTGGCAACAAGTCTATATCACCTGTTTTTGCGACCATTACAGCCAGCCAAAAAACAGAAATAGGGAAGGTCATCTATGCAAACTCTATAACTCTGACGCCGGGTACTGTTAGTGTAAATTTAGAAGGTGATCGAATTCTGGTTCACGCTTTGTTACAGGAATCGATTAAAGACCTGGAATCCGGTGAAATGGACCGCCGGGTCACTCAACTGGAAAACTAATGTTAATCGCTGCAACCATAGCCATTCTGGTTGTCATGATCATGGCGATCATTCGTGCGATTATGGGACCTACGCTCTACGATCGTGTTCTTGCTGTCAATATGTTTGGAACCAAGACTGTTCTACTTCTTTCCCTGTTGGGTTTTGTGATGGGTCGGCCGGAGTTTCTGGATATTGCTATCGTCTACGCCCTGATCAATTTCATTAGTGTAATTGGCGTATTGCGCTATTCCGAAAATTTCATATTCAAGCAAAGCGTGCAACGAAAAAAAGATATGGAAAAGAATACATAATGGATATTTTCATGGCTATAGCTAGTGCACTATTTTTACTCATAGGCAGTTTTCTGTGCATATCGGGGGGGGTTGGAATTTTGCGTTTTCCAGATTTTTATTCTCGAATGCATGCAGTAGGTGTGGCTGAGACTTTAGCTACTGCGATGATTCTAATCGGGCTAATATTGCACAACCCAGATTTTTTCGTCGATATCAAGCTCATGATCATCCTGATCATGACTTTATTTATTAGCCCCACCGCTAGCCACGCATTAGCCAGTGCTGCAATGCGTAATGACCTGCTGTTACAGGAAAATGACTAAAAACCAGACAGTGAACAGGTGAAGTCATCGAACTCCTAATTGACATTGTCTTATTGGCCTTCCTGGTGTGTGTTGCCTTCGCCATTGTCTGGATGAAAGATTTGTTAGCAGTGATTATGCTGCTAGGCATTTACGGTCTGTTATCAGCCAGTTTTTTCGTCGTGATGGATGCTGTTGATGTGGCGTTTACGGAAGCATCAGTGGGTGCGGGTATATCCACCCTGCTGATGCTGGTGACAATTTCCATGACAGGGCGTTCAGAGCATCCGGTGCGTCATAAACCGTTATTGGCTTTAGCTGTGGTTATCTTCACTGGTGGCCTGCTGATCTACGGCACCCTGGACATGCCGTATTTTGGCCTGGCAGAAGCACCAATTCACCAACATGTTGCTCCTCGATACATTAACGATTCAATGCAAGAGATTGGTGTGCCTAATATTGTAACGTCGGTGCTCGCAAGTTACAGGGCGTTCGATACATTTGGTGAGGTGGTGGTAATCTTTACCGCAGGCATGGGGGTATTGGCACTTTTGTCGGTAGCACGTCGCAGTGATGATGTGACAAAAATTGACTCACTTAATATGTCTATGCATGAAAAGTATTTAATCCTGCGTATTGTAACTAAAATGCTGATTCCTTTTATTTGGCTATTTGCATTTTATGTGCAGTTTCATGGTGACTACGGACCTGGCGGTGGGTTTCAGGCAGGCGTGATCTTTGCCGCCGCCATTTTCCTGTATACCATGTTGTTCGGCATGAGCACCGCACGTCGAGTGATTAATCAATCTTTAATTCAACTACTAGCTGCAATCGGGGTACTGCTCTATGGCAGCGTCGGCGTGGTTTCCCTGTTGAATGGAAGGAATTTCTTTGATTACAGTGTGTTAGCCACTGACCCAGTCGCAGGTCAACATCTGGGTATTCTTCTAATTGAACTTGGTGTGGGCATCACTGTTGCATCGATTATGATCCTTATCTTTTTCAATTTTACGGGCCGTATAGAAGATCAGCAGAACAAAGAAAGTCAGGATTTATAATGATATTGGGACTCTATAATTACTGGATTGTAGTAGTGCTGATGATGGTCGGGTTTTATATCGTTATCGCCCATGGCAACCTGGTCAAAAAGATTATTGGGCTGACTATTTTCCAAACATCTGTATTTATTTTTTATATCAGCATGGCCAAGGTCGATGGCGGCACAGCCCCCATTCTAGCCGAGGGTATAAAGCAATTCTCAAACCCTCTACCCCACGTATTAATCCTCACCGCAATTGTAGTCGGCATTGCCACGACAGCTTTAGGGCTCGCACTGGCCGTGCGCATCAAAGAAGCCTATGGAAGTATTGAAGAAGAAGAAATACAAAGTAAGGATAATCTGAATTGTTAGCACATTTACCGATCCTGCAGGTCATTGTTCCAATGATGGCGGCACCTATGTGCCTGCTTTTATCACGACCTCGCCTGGTATGGCTATTTGCTCTAATAGCGAGTGGTTTAGCCTTTCTAATTAGTAGCGTTTTGCTACAGCAGGTAATGACATCGGGTACGATTATTTACGAACTGGGTGGCTGGGCTCCACCCTGGGGAATCGAATATCGCATTGATCTACTCAATGTCTTCTTGCTACTAATTATTTCAGCGGTCAGTACAGTTGTACTGTTTGCCGCTCACACCAGCATAAGTCAGGAGATCCCCGCAGACCGGCACACGCTTTTTTACATTTTATACCTGTTATGCCTGGCCGGTATGCTTGGCATCGTGGCGACAGGCGATGCTTTTAATGTCTTCGTTTTCCTGGAGATATCCTCACTGTCGGCCTACGCCTTGATCGCGCTGGGTAAAGATAGACGTGCACTTTGGGCCTCTTATCAATACTTGATTATGGGCACTATTGGGGCGACTTTTATTTTAATTGGTATCGGTCTGATGTACCAGATGACCGGCACGTTGAATATGGATGATCTCTCCAGACGCCTGCCAGAAGTAGCGCAAACACGAACGGTTTTCACTGGTTTTGCGTTTGTTATCGTTGGCATCTGCCTGAAATTAGCGATGTTCCCACTACATCTATGGCTGCCTAATGCCTATGCTTATGCGCCTTCGATAGTCACGGCTTTCCTTGCGGCCACGGCTACAAAAGTAGCCGTATATTTATTGATTCGTTTTACCTTCTCGGTGTTTGGTCTCTCTTTTTCCTTCACCCATTTGCCCTTACAGATACTGTTTCTAGTCCTTGGTCTGGCGGGAATCTTTGTGGCCTCAACGGCAGCTATCTACCAAACCAATGTTAAACATCTATTTGCTTACTCAAGCATCGCGCAGATTGGCTACATGATAGTGGGCTTCAGTGTTAGCACCGTGGCAGGTTTAACCGCGACGTTATTGCATTTGTTTAATCATGCATTAATGAAAAGCGCCTTGTTTTTAGCATTGGGTGCAGTGATGTACCGTATCGGCACCACTCAATTGAATCATTTTCAGGGCTTAGGCCATCAAATGCCTCTCACCATGGCAGCGATTGTAATAGGCGGTTTAAGCTTAATAGGGGTACCACTCACTGTTGGCTTTGTTAGTAAGTGGTACCTGGTACTGGCCGTGATTGAAAATGGCTGGTGGCCGGTTGCCGTACTCATTCTGTTAGGCTCGTTATTGGCCGTCGTGTATGTATGGCGTATCGTTGAAATGGCATATTTTAAACCCGCCTTAGCCGGTACAGAAACAATCAAAGAGGCCCCTCTTTCATTCTTAATTCCCATCTGGATCCTGATAATAGCCAACATCTATTTTGGCATAGACACGCGTCTAAGTGTGCAAGTAGCACAGGCGGCTTCGCAAAGCTTGTTTGGTGTTAGCCCGTGAATATTACCCTGGAATCCATGCTAAATCTCAGCATCATAATGCCATTGTTAGCGGCAGCAGGCATTGTGACGACGGGACGCAATGCAAACCTGCGTGAAGCAGTGACTATTGTCACATCTTTGGTGCTGCTCTTCTTAGTCATAAATCTATACCAGGGCAACCAGCAAGGTGAGAGCATTAGTGTGCTTTGGTGGGAACTTTTACCAGGTTTGCAGATAAGCTTCAGCATCGAACCATTGGGAATTCTATTTGCCTTAATTGCCAGTTTCCTGTGGCTGATCACAACAGTTTATGCCATTGGTTATATGCGCAGCCATAATGAGAAGAACCAAACCCGCTTCTATACCTGTTTTGCCATCGCCATTAGCAGCGTAATGGGCATTGCATTTTCTGACAATCTGTTCTCCCTGTTTATCTTTTACGAAGTGTTAACCCTGTCCACCTATCCGTTGGTCACACATTCAGGAACTGAAGAGGCAAAAAAAGGTGGACGAG
>JASJFV010000289.1:0-9562 GCA_033791885.1 Gammaproteobacteria bacterium
GTACAGGCCTGCAAGATAGCAGGTATCCCACTGCCGCCATATGCAATGGATTTATCATTCGGAAGTGTTCACTGAGCATTCAAGAGCGCAGAATATATCGCTCCCTGTAGTTCAGTTCAGAACTGCTACAGTAAAATCATAAAAAAAGGCTCGGAAAACCCGGGCCTTTTTATTTATAGATGGTAGGTCGTGCAGGGATCAAAATTACGATCACCTTATTAAAAGACTGTTGAATAGCCTTATTTCATTATCTCATACAGCCATGCCCTGGTTATTTGAACAGCATTTTGAACACTTTTTATATGGTGCGGATAAGGGATTGACCACGTACCTGGATGCCGGCTAACAGCCAACAGCAGAAAATTGGTAAATACAAATATCACTCCAAAGAACAGCTCGATATACCACTTTGTAACGATTACTAAGCAGTTTCACCATCTCTTACAGATAAAAGATCCCTCAAAGTGGGACGGGTGGAGATCAAATTTGGGTTGACGGTAAAGTTTCCATTCTGCTCAATCATACCGATACGCGTATCCACGTTGTTGTTCATGACTACGGTAGGACTTCCTGAAACCGGTCTGCGGATAAAATACATTTTCCAGCCGATTTCATTCAAGCGAATATATGTTTTCATCTGAGCTACATTGAGGTACATCGTGAAGTCGGGTTGGGTCAATGGTTTACGTTTACGTCTTTCAATAATTCTCATCATATCCTTAACCTGATAGTGACAACATTCAAATATTTTTTGATTAATACCGATATTCTAAAATCAAGCAAAAGATATGCCATACCACTAACTTATTGATATTATTGAAATAATAAAATTACTAGCCTTCCAAGTGTAAAATCATCTGACATGCTTTCTGTTGTGTTTTAAATGAAGGCAATCTATTTTCTGACTATTCTTTCCGCTAGATTATAAAATCAGTGATCCTTGAATCGTCGTTTTCATCGACGCTATCACCCGGTTGATGCAACACAAGTATTAAACTTTCTGCTGATGTCTCGTGCTGTAAAGTCTTTTTTATTGGCTGATTGACCGCGCCACCCGGCGGAGACCTTCATGACATCCATAAATGCAGAAAGGTGCAGAATTATATAAAACAATGAACCGTATGATTATATTTGCCTGCAAATTCTTTTGTGGCCACTTTCAAGTCTTTTGTTGTTTTATTCAGATATTTCACGCGTTTCTCTATAATGCGAAAGGCTATCCTCGGTCGGCTTGCGATCAGCTTCATCGCTTTTGCCAGCGCATCTAAATGGTTAAGTCGCTTTCTCGCCCTTTTAGTTCGGTCCGCCGACAAAAACACTGCTCCATTTGGAGAACCTGACCCAGCCACTACGCAACTCACTGCTCTCGCGTCGTTCTTTTATATTGCGTCGCTGGGTTTCAGCGTCTATGTGTCGATCCAGGTCATACACCTGGCGACGATCCATGCCGGAGCGGCGATCAATACCACTGCGACGCTCAATGGTGCCTTGAAAATAGCTGTCCACTTTCTCGTCCCCTGCACTTTTCTTCTTTGGCGAGTCTTCTTCCTCACTCTTCAAGCTATTGGTCATGTCTTCAGTCCCCGGGTTATGGATAATGATTCTTCATGCCAGAGTGGTACATGGTTGAACTCAGATACTCACGAACAGTATCTTACTGTCCGGCCATATGATCAATATTTATATTTAAGACTATGAAATCTAAGGCCGGATATACCACTGTGAATGCTGTTATCGACAACCCGGATCGGACTTTCGTGTGAATATTTTTGTGGTTCTGTATGATGCTATCCGATCAATTTGTACCACTTTTGCCTGGAAGACAACGGACAACTGCGGATTGAGAAGGCATTGTTTCTCAGCCAGGATTTGAGGAAGTAAGTCATTGACAAAAAATGCAGATGAACCATGATTAATACATTTCCACATTTATCTAACGTAATACATTGATAGAACCCCTGATCCTTATCCTTGTAGCAAACGGAACACCAGTAATCGCTAGCCGAATTTTGGGCAACCGTTTTACATGTCCAATAGACTTGAATAGATCCGCTGCTGATGGCCGTCGCTGGCTGGGTGAATCAAAAACTATCCGAGGTGTTGTCCTGGCGGTGATTACTACAGCACTGGCAGCCTTCATATTGGGCTACGCCTGGAAACTGGGTGCGATGGTCGGCGCACTTGCTATGGTAGGAGACATAATTTCAAGCTTTATCAAACGGCGTATAGGAATGGCGGTCAGCAGCCAGGCACGTGGGCTAGATCAGGTGCCTGAATCATTACTTCCGCTTGCTGTCTGTGCAGAACCGCTTGGCTTGCAATGGTATCAGGTATTGATTCTTGTTGGTGTTTTCTGGCTACTGGAGTTGCTGTTGTCTCGTGTACTCTATGCCCTGCATATACGGAAACAGCCGTATTAATCTTTTCTACGCAGACGATGCAATGTAACCTCTGGCGGGCAGTTAAGTCGAACATCGACAATGCTCGTCCCGGAGCCAACCGAGGTATACCCCGTCATCGAATGGTAACGCCAATTACCTGATCCCATATAGCGCGGGCAGTTTGCATCCAGCGTTAATGGATAGCCGCCCGGCAGACAAATCTGGCCACCATGTGTATGCCCACATAAAAATACATCGAAGCCTGTATGGGCAGCCTGGCGGTAGACTTCTGGTGTGTGGGAAAGCAGTATGGATACACTGTCGCCGGAGATATCGTGAGCAGACTTTTCCAGGTTATCGACGCGATAGTAGTGTGCATCATCTATTCCTGCGAGATGTATAGTTTCACCTTCGCGTTCCAGGGTAACGGATTCATTCAACAGTACCCTGATGCCCATGTCCTCGAGATGAGGTACCATGCGGATACTGTCATGGTTGCCTAAAACGGCATAAACCGGTTGTTTCAATACCATGCTCAGCGAGCGCATACCTGCCATTGCCCGGTCGATGGGCCCCATGGTCCAGGCACGGTAATCGCCGGTGATAACGCAGATATCGTAGTCGAGCTTTTCGATGCGTCTAATTAATGCCTCGGTGGCTTCCGTGTTCATATCGACATGCAGGTCGCTAAGGTGCAACAGCGTAAATCCATCGAATGCATCGGGTAGGTGGGATATCGCGATCTCGTTCTCGGTAAGCTGTATATCCAGTGCCTTGCGTCGGCCGTACCAGTAAACGCCCGTCAGTTTCAGGATATAGCGAATCAGCGCATGCGAGGAGTACCAGTTCTCCGGGTGAAAGAAATTCAGGCCTTTGCCGAAGACCCTTGGAGATTCATTTTCAATACCGATGCGCTGCCGGGCATGCACCTCACCCAGCCTGTCAGAGAGTTTTTCACCAACATCAGCATCCATTATCTAAGTATACGCCTTCAGACTTAGAAAACGACACGAGCTTGTTTAACTTGACGAACGCGCTGGCCTGTAGCTTCGGCAATAGAGAACAGGGAACAATAAACATGTTATCGTCGTGCGAAAATATCGAAATCAGTCTTGATGATTAATCTGCATAGAGGAGCCTGCAAGTGGTATACGTCCTGCTCCACGAAGCAGATATCGCCTGACGTTAACACTTTCTGAGCGTGGATATCTCTCTTGTGCTGTTCTTGCCTACATAACAACACCGGCAAACCTTTATGACCGGCTGAAAGGACATATATCAACACTCGCCTATGCATGCCAGCATAATACTATCTGTGTACGGGTCGAATCAGACGGTAACGTGGAAAGCAAGCAATAGCGTGGATTTTAGGCATTAAAAAAGCCCTGATCCGTTATGAATCAGGGCTTTGCAGATGGTGGGTCGTGCAGGGATCGAACCTGCGACCACCTGATTAAAAGTCAGATGCTCTACCTACTGAGCTAACGACCCAAATTATTGCTTTCGCCTAACCAGTACAAGAGCAGAAGCGGCTAGACTTTTTCAAGTTTGCGCATCTTACTAGGAAGTAGCTTCATGTCAACCAAAGATGAGGCCAGAGCAGCAAAAAAACTCGCTTCTTCTTCATATACCAGCTTGTAATACTGAATTTTCATCGTCAGTGCGCTGCCAAAGATGATTGAAATCAGGCTCAAAACTGAACCTAATGCCAGCGTACTTACACCGGTAATGCCCTGACCAATAGTACAACCCATGGCAAGCACACCACCAAATCCCATCAAAATGCCGCCTATCAGGTGGTTAAAAAAGTCTCCGACAGAGGCAAACCATTCAATTCTGAAGCTTTTCGTCACAATCGACCACAGAAACGAGCCAAGTATGACACCAAAAACGAGTGCTACACCGAAGGTAAGTTTCACCTGGTCGAATCCGGTAGCCACGTAACCCAGCGCCTGCCCTGATGGATTAATAAAAGTTAGTGATTGTGGGCTGCCTGAATTCATATCCGGCTTTGCTGATTCCCAATTTTCATGCACTGCTTCGGACATGTCCCATTGAGAAGTCGTTGGATCCAGGTATTCCCGCAGACTAACAGTCACTTCTCCGTCAAAGTCAGACTCGTATGCAAGCTGGATATTCGAAGTAACATACCAGGCCCCAATCACAACAAGCCCAACCACCAGTCCACCGAGGACATTATCAAGACTTTTGCGAAAATCTGAGGACAGTAAAACGAAAATAAGCAGTGCCAGGACAACTGCAATACCGATCCAGAGGCGCCCCGCTGTGGCATTTTCTGGTCCAGCTATTAGTGTCCCTAGATCCTGCTGACCACTCTCAAGCGTGATGGATAACGGCCTGATCCAGTCGAGGAAAAGTAATGACATAAGCGTCTGGTCACTGCCTGGCAGTGGATTCACCATAAAATAGGCAATCACACCAATAAGGAGAAAGACCATGATGGACTTCAGGTTACCCCCGCCCAGCCGAATCAGGGTCTTGTTACCGCAGCCGGAGCCAAAGGTCATGCCGATACCAAACAGAAAACCGCCAAGAATATTCTCTGCCCAAATCAGGTTCCCGCTGCGATATGGTGGAAAAGCATTGTCAGGATTAGCCAACCCGAACGATTCAAGGATGGTGACACCAAGTAAGGCCACAGCAATGGCGAGCAACCAGGAGCGCATTCGCCCTTTGTCATTCATATTGACCCAGTCTGAAACTGCGCCCATGGTGCAGAAGTTAGTTTTATTGACAACCGCGCCCATAACGACTGCCAGGGCAAATGTTGACCAGATCATTGCTGACCAGGCTGATGAAAAATCTTCAAAAAGCATCTGAGTCCTCCACTACTAGATTATTGATTTTATTAGAGTTAGTTTTATTAATTGATAGCAAACCGAGAGCGCCTGTTGGAAACTTAAGAGTTTGCTAGTACGTTTTTCCCTGGGAAACAGAATTTCAACGATATCCGATCTGGTGTAATATTTCTATTGTTATCTGTCTCTATACCCGGCTAATCTGCTGCCTGATAAACAGTAGGGTCTGCAATGCCGGCCATCTCGAATCCGCTCGCCCTCAGTCGACAGGAATCACAGACTCCGCAGGCGAGGCCATCTGCTGAAGGGTTGTAGCAAGACACTGTCAGGCCGTAATCTACGCCGAGGGCAACTCCGGTACTAATAATTTCAGCCTTGCTCATGTTGACTAGTGGCGCTTTGATGCGAAACCCTTCACCTTCGACTCCTTCCCTGGTGGCCAAATTTGCCAGGCGTTCAAATGCAGAAATAAACTCCGGCCTGCAATCAGGGTAGCCCGAGTAATCGACGGCATTGGCGCCGATATAAATATTCCTTGCTCCGGTGATCTCAGCCAAACCTAACGCCATTGATAAAAATATTGTGTTGCGTGCAGGGACATAGGTGATGGGGATGTCACCATCTTCAGTATCACTGGCATTGGGGACATCAATAGCATTATCTGTTAATGCTGAGCCACCGAGTTCACCAATGGGGAGAGTAAGAATACGATGCTCTGCAGCACCTCCTGCTGTGGCCACTTGCTGCGCTGATATAAGTTCTATACGGTGGCGCTGCCCATAATCAAAACTAAGGGCGATACACCGGTACCCCTGATCACGCGCGATGGCGAGGACAGTTGCGGAATCAAGACCGCCAGAGAGCAAAACTACTGCGTTTCTAGAGTCATCTGCCACGCTGATCTCCCCATAAATACTTATGCATCTGGATTTGCATTCTCACCTGCAGGTTATCGCCGAGAATCCATTTCGCCAGTTCTGCCGGTTCCAGCTCACCATGCACCGGAGAAAATAATATTTCGAAATTGCCAGCCAGGTCTTTTTCATCAATAAAGTGGCGACTCCACTCGTAGTCTGCGCGATCTGTGATGACAAATTTGACCTGGTCCTTGCGTTTCAGTAATTCGATATTCTTATAGAGGTTGCGCTCGACCTCGCCAGAGCCCGGTGTCTTGATATCCATGACAGTAGATACACGCTTATCCACCTGGCGTATATCTACAGCACCGCTAGTTTCCACTGAAGTGGTATACCCGGCATCGCAGAGCATTTTCAACAATAGCCAGCAATCTCGCTGTGCCAGTGGCTCGCCACCCGTAACCGTGACATAGCGTGGAGAAAAAGCCGACACTTGCTGCAGAATTTCTGCCAATGCCATGCGTTGACCGCCCGTAAAGGCATAACTCGTATCACAGTAACCGCAACGCAATGGGCAGCCCGTCAGCCGGATAAAAACTGTTGGCAAGCCCACAGTGCGTGACTCGCCCTGCAGCGAGTAGAATATCTCGCTTATGCGAAGCTCTCGCTCGGCAGCAGGAGTGACTGGATTGTCTTTCATTGTCGGCAATGGAGGAAAAAGATTCGTGTTAAGTCTTACGTATTACGATTTACGCTAAACCTAACACATCAAACGTATTATTAGTGTCCTGCTTTACTCATCTGATCAAGCCGCATTTTTGCTGAAACAGCAACACGGCTTCCCGGGTAGCGAATGACTACCGCATTTAGCGCACGCCTCGCCTGTTCCCATTGTTCGTTATCAAAATGGATATAGCCAACCTTTAACATCGCATCAGGCAGTCTTTTACTGTTTGGATAACGTTGAATCAATGTGTCGTATTCATACAGAGCTGCATCATATGCCCGATCTACATAACGGGCTTCGGCTATCCAGTACTGGGCACTATCTGCCAGTGAACTTCCTGGAAATCGAGTTTGAAATTCCTTGAAAGAGGCAATGGCTTCTTCATAACGACTTTGCTTCAACAAGTCGAATGCACTGTCGTAAGAAGCCTGTTCCTGCTGTGAAGCACCATCCAAAGGCGCCCCGGTTGAATTGTCCTTTGGTAAATCAGCCACATTTGGTGTAGAGCTTAAGTAGCTCTCATCATTAGCCGCTGCAGCAGGCAATACCGCCGCATTGGATAATCCAGCCTGCTGAGGAACAGAAGGTACCTCGTTATCTGTCAATCCTGTTGAAGGTGTAATCGGCAGCGAACCGGAAGGCGAATTCGTTTCAACATAACGCAAACGTCGATCAAGGTCATCATAAATACCGGATAACCTTTCGCGCAGCTTGTTCAGCTCTTCTGCCTGCACATCTACAGTGTTTTGCAGTCTTGAGACTTCACTCTCAAGACTGTTGACACGTCCTAGCAGCTGCAGCTGCGGGTTTGCCTGCTCACTGCTCGGCCGCACAGTAGCAGCCGTCGTCTCATTACACGCAGTGAGCAATAATGGTGCGAGCAACGCCAGTACTGACAGTCGCAGCAACATAGATTTACCTGGATCACCTGTCATAACGAATTTCAACACGGCGGTTCAGACGCCATGCAGAATCATCATGACTATCCGCAACCGGATTTTCTTCACCGTAGGATACATTCTCTATATTTGCAGCGCTAACGCCCAGTGCCATAAATACATCGGCTACAGACTGAGCTCGACGTTCACCAAGCGCAAGGTTGTATTCACGTGTTCCGTTCTCATCTGCATGCCCTTCAAGTACAACAGTTATAGAAGAGTTATCACGTAAAAATGCAGCATGGGCTTCGGCCACTACCTGGCTTTCAGAATCCAGCTCACTACTATCATAGGCAAATAGAATTGTGGTCTGTGACAACAGATCTCCAGATCCGCCATCCTGCCAGTCACCAAGAGGTTTGCCATCAGGGCCAAACTCGGTACCGGTACCCGAACTAGATACTGAACCATCCCCCATATCAGCGCCTTCAGCCTTACGGTTTTTCTTGTTACAGCCACTGACTGCAAGCATGCCGGCTAACATCATTATTAGAACTAACTGACTCGTTTTATTCATGATTTCCTCTATCCTCGATCTATTGTCGTCTTAAATATGGTGACCATGCGGGTTCACGCACGTCGCCTTGTAAAAATTTTAATGATTGTCGCACACGGCCGTCGGCGGAAACAGCAGCCAGAACGCCTTTGTTATTTTGCTCAGTAGCATAAAGTACCATTCTTCCATTCGGCGCGAAACTCGGTGATTCATCAAGCTTCGTATCCGTCAGTCGGGTAAGTTCTTTACTGCGCAGGTCCATTACAGCAACATGATACTTTCTATTTCCACGGCTGATCATTACCATCAGCTTTCCATCAGGTGATACAGACGGCCTGGCATTATAGTTACCGCTATAAGTAAGACGCTGAACACCGGACCCATCAGCATTCATTTGGTAAATCTGTGGCTGTCCGCTGCGACCCGAGGTAAATACCAGTCCACGGCCATTGGGCAGCCAGGACGGTTCAGTGTCAATACCATGATGATTGGTTAGTCGTTTTATTGCGCGTGTACGAAGATCAAGTATGTAGATTTCAGTATTCCCTTCTTTTGATGATACAAAAGCCAGTTTAGTCCCATCAGGAGAGAACGCCGGTGCACTGTTAATACCTTTGAAGCTGGCGATGTTTTCCCTTTTGCCATCAGACAAACGCTGCAGATAAATCATAGAACGGTTTTTTTCGAATGAAACATAGGCCAGTTTGCTTGCATCTGGTGACCATGCCGGTGACATTAGCGGTTGATGCGAGTCAAGTATTGTCTGCGGCGCGAAACCATCTGAGTCTGCCACCTGCAACAGGTAACGTTTACCTTTTTTTGTTCTCTCAACCGTCACATAAGCGACTTTGGTATTGAATGCACCTTTTTCACCAGTTAGCTTCTCATAAATAATGTCACTGATCTGGTGGGCAACAGTCCTTAACTTACTGCTATTAACATTATATTGATAACCAGTCAGTGTCTTGCCGGTAAATACATCAAGCAGTTGAAATTTAACTCGGTATGTCCCCGCACCGGACTGCTCGATACTGCCAACTACCAGATTATCGGCCTTGATCAGACGCCAGTCTTTGAAGCTCACCTCTTTTGCAGAATGCGGTTGCTGTAAAAAATCAGTACGTGGAATACGGTCAAATCGACCTGAGCGCGTAAGGTCTGCTTCAATGATATTGGACATGCTTTCACCGGCTACTGCAGCACCACGCCAGCTGAAAGGCACGATGGCTATGGGTATGCCGACATCCACACCCTTGGTGATTTCGATAGTAAGCACTGCCTGTGCCGGGGCTGCCATCAAAGCGGACAGAATAAATATCAGTGCAACAGTCTTTTTCATTTTCA
>JASJFV010000290.1:0-2917 GCA_033791885.1 Gammaproteobacteria bacterium
TTTTATCCAGATGCGGCATATAAACATCGTTACCATTCTGATCAACAACGACGTCATAATGTTTTTTAATATCAGATATTGGTTTAGATATCCGTCTATCCATGAAACTCTCCTACCATTGTGCAAGATCAAGGGTTGTAATTAATGGTCGCTCTATTCCATCACGGCCTGTTTTACAGATTATCTCGCCTACTTTATTAAAAGCTGTCACTTTTATTTTATGGCTAGCTTTATCTATTGATATGTGGCAAAAATTATCATCCTGGGTAAAACCCTCAGCAGTGTAATCCATAGTCAAACCTCTTTCTATTTTGAAAGTATCTTTCTGATTTTTAGCCGTCGAATTGTGTACATAATCTGATGGTTCACCATCAGCAAACGGGAATGGCCAGTAAAATGCTGAAGATGTAATGGAGAATGATTTCAGCTTTTCAGCCGCTACGCTACCATTGAATCGCATTTTGGCAACATTTGCACAATGAATATCTCCAGACAAAAATATTACGTTTTGTATCTTGTGTTTAATAATGCATTTCAAAATTTCTTTACGGGTATTTGGAAAACCGGGCCAGGAATCACTTGCTTCCCGTTCTGCCACATCCATATTGGTACGTGCTGAGATAGGATTAGGTGTAAAAACACTGGATGTCACAATAAACTTCGGTGCATCACCAATATTGTCTTGCTGCTTTTGCAACCACTCTAATAACCTTTCTAATTGGCCTGGCTCGTCTTCTGTTGATAAAGACGGTCTCCCCAGCATATGGTTATCGCGGTCATCGTTCTTAATCTGATTTATAAATCTCTGTGTCCGTGTATCAAGTACAAAAAATGGGTATCCCGCACAGTCAAAATTATAATAAAGTCGTCTGCCAAAAGTCCTTGGACTATGGCTCCACTGGTAACTCATGTAGGAGTTAATAGCCATATTGAACAATGTTCGTTTATCGCTTTTTTTGACCCGGTCCTGCGTCCAATTATCCTCAATTTCATGATCATCAAGAATCATGTAATTCGGAACACTGGCAAGTAATCGTTTCATATTCGGCGAACCAAAAGCAGTCAGGTAACGCTCTTGAAATTCTGAATAAGAATCAGCACGTCCAAGTGGTATAAAACGGTTGAGTAAATCTGCATAGATTTGATCACCAACCATCAATGTGAAGCGACAACTATCCAGACTTATTGTTGAATGATTCCAGTTATGTTGCTCAGAATTATAACCATTGAGAGCGATTCTTCTTACCGGTGAAAATATCCGATCGGCTTCTTTA
The DNA here is from genome assembly GCA_033791885.1 of Gammaproteobacteria bacterium. Lineage (GTDB taxonomy): Bacteria > Pseudomonadota > Gammaproteobacteria > BMS3Bbin11 > BMS3Bbin11 > BMS3Bbin11. The sequence goes on from JASJFV010000290.1 coordinate 1,275, forward strand.
ACCTTCCACAATAGTCCAGGGTAACGACATGAGCCAAGAATAAAGCTTAGAGGCTGGTCTGCATTTCCAGTCGGAAATGTCCTAAAGGTTGCCGTGGTATGTTGACCATTAAGATTAACCAGTGCATCTAACCATACCCTGGAATTAGGGAGAAAGTTACTTATATTTTCGCTAGGGATAGACTCATCATCGGGGAAAGGATCATCTACAGTCAGCGTCCCAACTTTTACAATATACTCAGTATCTGGTTCAAGTGAAGGAGACGCATCGGTACCTTTATTTCCTATTCCTACATCAACACCCAAATTAAAAATACCAGTACGATCAAATTCACGTTTAAGTCGAAAATAATATACTTCTGGTACCTTTATTTTTTTCTTATTCTCATGCGTAATTGCTATAACACCTAGCGTTCGATTCTCTGAAGCAAGAACTGCTCCTTCATCTCCAGATACTGCTGCACGAATCCAGATGCAGCATGAATGATCAGTAGTATGACCAATAATAGGCCCCAGGCCAGGTGAACGTAAATTACTCATATGTGCTCCCATTTATGATTTTATTATGCAGTAACGTAAGTAATAGCATGGTGTCTTTTGCTTTGAATACTATTGCTGTTGCCGGAAGTACCGGAGGCAAGCCTCCTGCTCTTCTGCGGTAAGAAAGGTGGTGCGATCGTAAGGACTGGATTTACCCAGTCGCTTCAGTTTGTCATGCCACATGGGGTTGTAAGGCATCAATGAGCAGCTATCAACTCCGTTTTTGCGCAGGTAGTCAGCCATTCCTCTTAAGTTGTGTTCAGTATCGCTAATCCCCGGAATTAGCGGTATGCGTGGCACAACGGGAATTTCTGCACTGGCAATCAGGCGTGTGAAGTTGTTTAGTATGGTGTGATTAGAGCAGCCGGTATACCTGCGGCTCTGGAAGTTATCAATCAACTTAAGATCGAAGTAGATAAGATCCAGCCAGGGCAGTAGTTGTTGCTGAAAACGACCGTAATTGAACAGGCCACAGGTCTCGATAGCGGTGTGAATGCCTTCTGTTTTTAATGCCTTTAGAAAATGATGAATAAAGCCCATCTGCCAGGTGGGTTCGCCACCAGAAAGTGTGACGCCGCCACCGCTAGAGCCGTAAAAGGGTTTGTCCTGACGTACGCGATAAAGCAACTCATCCAGCTCAATCCATTCACCCACTACATCACCGTTCAAATCAATTTCTGGTTTCCGCGCTATACCTTCCGGATTCTGACACCAGACACAGGAGAGCGGACAGCCCTTAAAGAAAACAGTGGTGCGAATGCCGGGACCATCCTCGCTGCAGCCGCGTTTGATATCAAAGATAAGCGCTCTATCCATCATTTCACTTCTATCCGCTAATAGCCTGCTGTGCGCTCTCTCCGATTGCACCAAACTTAAACATGTGACCAAAGTTACCGCTAAGCTGCACCTGGTTCTCCAGCAATAGCTGAACGACATCCGCATCAGGTTGTTCAATTAGTCCCAGGATAGCCTTAATGTCTTTAAAACGTATGATCAGATCCACTTTATCCGGGTCCTTTTCTACCTGATCAGCGCTGTCCTCATCTAACACCTCGGTAGCAACAATAGCACAGGGATCAAGCACACCATCATTAAACAGCTTAT
>JASJFV010000291.1:0-3610 GCA_033791885.1 Gammaproteobacteria bacterium
CACTTTGTGATGCAATCAGAATTGATGTTGCGAAATAGATCAGGATCGGTCCCGACATCATATACAAAAAGCCAGCAAAACCCCATTTATCGACTGAAAGCAGATCGAGCACGTGCCAGAACATGTTGAAATATGAAAGCAGAAGAAACCCTAACCAGCCTATCTGTAGCTTACCGTATCCAGAATCCTTGCCTTTTTCCACGATCGTAGAAAAGGTGTTGACAGCATTACCAACCCCCATTGACAACAGGGTGACGAACATTAGTGCAACCAAAAGCGATGTAGATACTTCCATAAGATTTCCTTTTTATATTATTCAGAGGTTCACGGATTATTTGATCTTCTCAAAAGTACAGGGGCGAAATGGCACTGGCACATTTATTTGATCAACTCCACATCATTTAGCTGCCAACTCCTGGTAAAGACCGCATCCTCGGCGCCGTAGAAACGAAAAAGCATGTAGAACGGTTTACCCTCTGCAGTTGGTATCCAGTTGCCTTCCTTGCCTTTGGGCGCCCTGGGACCCATGTACAGATCGGTCGTACCATCCGCGTTGGCCTTAAGTCCCTTGTCGATAGAACTCACGCCTGCTGAAGGCATTTCACGTATAAATGCCGCGGTCTTAATGTCATAGGCGGTGAGTGCCCAGAAGTTCTTAACCGGGACGTTCGCCGGAACCGTCACCTTGTAGTTCTTGCCACCGTCCAGCCAGTTACCATCTTTGTCTCTGGCAACATCGAGATAGAAACTGCCGGGACCGTAGTGTTTGATACTACTGAATATCGCGTAGTACAGGCTTCCTCGCCGATTGTAATCGAGATGGCTGGCGTAATTGAAATCGAACTTATGCGAACCAAAGGTCGGTGGTAATATTGATCCCCACTGCTTGCCTTTGTAGTAAGCCGGGATCATGTCTTCGCCATGATAAAGCACCACCATGTATTCATGCGCATCCTTGGCTGCATCATCCAGAATGGCATCGCGACGCTTATTGGTTTGATAAGGCTTGCCTTTGGTGATGCCCATCGCCTGTAACATACCCATCATGGCCAGATCCTTGTCCTCGAGATATTCTAGCTCCAGTATTTCATGCAGGTTACGGTAGAAACCAGGATCAAACTTGACGATGCCATCGATATCTTTGCCCTTCAGATCGATGTAGTGGGTTGGCTTCGGTTTATCGGCCTCGGCGAAGGGATAGACCTTGACCTGCTTGACCAGATCGATTGCTTTTTTCAGCGTCTCAGGAGACTTGTCCTTGATGATCGGGCGCATCAAGGTCCAGCCGAAATAGGTTTCCTGTTTGAATACCTGGTAACCGGACTGCGGAACATAACCTTTATAGCCCGGCGGAATCATAAAATACTTGGCGCCCCGTCCGCGATCGACGCGCCGAAATCTTCTATCGGCCGGTGCCAGGAATCCATTAGCGTACCATACAGGCTGATCTCGCCCGCGGTCGGTGGTATCTCGATCACCACCGGACCGTCACGCAGATCCCAGAAGAAATTTACATACTGGGTTGTATTATTGGGCGTTGCCAGAGCGCGCCGCCAGTCCTGAATCTGTGAATGGTAAACAACGTCGCCATTGTATTTCATGCCGACCACATTATGCAACGAGTCGTACATGGCCTTGTAATTCATCAGCGGCTGGCCCCAGATCGCAATCTCGGTTGCACGGCGGTGCAAGGCCTGCTCCATCATCGTCATATCCTTGGGGGCCGCGTGGGGCGTGTAGATTTCAATGCCACCCTGCCCAGATTTTGTTGCAGCCGAGCCAGGCATTGCTATGACAGCTGCACATACAAAGCCGAGTAATACTGTCAGTTTGTTCTTCATGGTGTACTCCATAAACTATCCCGTATAATAAAAAATAAAACAGCTTATTTTGGAAATAAGAACTGGAAGGTAAAACTTACACTCCAGTCAGGCGCGGCATCCGGATTCACAACATTATAATAAGCTTCAAGACGTGAATTAATCGCCTGCTGGCCAATCTTAAACACACGACCGGCACCACCGCCCACAGGTACAGTCCATACCTGGCCCGATGGAGCGTCCCAGTTAGCATTCATCACCATATCGGTAATCAGAAACCAGCCATTGGATAAATTGTAATTGGCAAAAGGCTCCAGCAAAAACTGGTTAACATCCTTCCTGTTATCATCCCCGGCAAAAGACCATAGCTGCCTGCCAAGTATGCCTACCGATCCCCAACTGGGCTGTGTAAGCGCTACTGCTGTTGCACCCGCACTCCATTTTCCACTACCTAATTGATCATCTGTGGCTGTTTTAAGCGTGATGGACGGCCCGACTCCCCAGATTACCTTGCCGTAATCAACCGGTGAAAAATACACTGAATAATTAATATCGCCAAGGCCGGTTTCTCCATCGCCGGGTGCAGGCGATGGATTTTCTGGTACACCAGCAACCGGGCCTGGGCTGTCGATTAAAGGGATAATCGCTCTATTCACCAGATTCCAGTTTCCGACTGTCACTGGAACAACCGGCTGGATATTTAAAATACTGGCATCACCGTTTGTCGCACCGTAATCAAACGTAAACTTAAAAGGTAGACTGATTAACGAGCTGATCGGGTTTTGTACGGCAGCGCGCAAAGCATCATCGCTAGCCGTTTTTTCCTCTGCGACACTGGCATGGCTCAGTAACAGAAATAAGAAACCACTAACGAGTGCAATGAACTCATTAGTCTTTATGTGCGGCTTGATCATATCTTCAGCCTTTTTGGGATATTTGAGGGCAGAGTAAAAACTAATGTTAGACCGCTAAGAGTTGCGAAGTCAACCGGTCGAGGCAGCGCAAGCATTAGTTCTGCGGTCGTTTCAAGTTCTAAGGTCTCACGCGGTCGTTCATAAGCACATTTATTATTTATAAATAAACTTACACGACTTTCGTTACGAGGGTGGAGCCCCCATAAACAGTGGCTTTCAGATTCCACCGGTAAATGAGAAAAGGGAATATGGCCCAAGCCAGCAAGCCAGGACCACCTGACTCAACTGGTACAAGTTAACCAATAACGGCTGAACACCGCATGATACGGGCTTTTCACTATAACAAGGAAAGTTGTTATCAGGAATCGGCAACGCCGAGAAGGGGGATAAATGGTGGGCCAGGAAGGACTCGAACCTTCGACCTGCCGATTATGAGACCCGGCTAGCGAGTCTTGAAACTCACTTAAACTGCGATGGGTAGGCGAAAAGTATGTTGACACCTACCGGTTTCCTTACCACTAATGAGTTCGAGATGTGTTTTTACACGAATTCTTTTTGGTAATTCTGTTCAATTATTTCAAGCATAATCCAACTCTTACCATGCGCCTTGCATTAACTATGTTGACGTATAGTTAATTCTGAATGAAAAAGTACTATACGGTTTTCATGAGTGGCGGTTAACTGTAAAGAACTAGGCTGTCATCCCTGATGGTTAAAAATTAATCCCTCCGTCCCTAATACCGCTTACTTAAGCTAAATCATGTCCAATTTTGAACAATTTCTTGCCTCAAAATAGATCGTGATTTGACCATCATTGAATAGGCTTTTGGCCTTCTTTTTATTACCCTGGGTTCGACCCTACGTGTTCGGTTTCCA
>JASJFV010000292.1:0-2877 GCA_033791885.1 Gammaproteobacteria bacterium
TACGCCCAGGTCGTAGTGAGCCAAGGGCTGTTAAACGAAGACCGAAACCCTATCAATTATTAAATAAACCCAGACATGAAATGAAGGAGATTCAACACCGGAGTAAATATCGTGCTGAAGCGGCTTAAGTTAGTGCCATTCTGGGCAGACCACGGTTTAACATTATAGAAGCAGCAATAATCGTGGTCTATCCCCGATTAATTCGCCCGATTAATTCGATTAATTTATAGCAGGCACAAAAGGATGCAGCGTTGATTAACTAATCGGATCATGTCTCTTATAAATCATCAGCCGATATTTTTAAGTCCCGCCTGCAGATCAGGGTATTGCAGAACCAGGGCAAAATCTTTAAGCAGTTTATGGTTGTCGATACGTCTCGATTCTGCCATGTATGACAGCATGCCGTCTGATAACTGGTGCTGCGCATCGGCCAGGGAAATCGCTGGCGGTGCGGGCAGGTTCATCGCCTCTGCAATACCGACAAAATAATCATACATGGTGTCCGGGTGGCCATCCGACACGTTGTAGGTACCAGTGATATCTGTATCGAGCAAGGCCTGTTCGCAGATAGTCACCAGGTCATCCGCATGGATACGATTGGTGAAAGGCGAATCCTGTTTATTGACGATGGGCTGGCCGCTTTTGATGCGCGCCAGCGGTATCCTGCCAGGGCCATAAATACCCGGCACCCGTAAGATCACCAGTGCAATACCCAGGCGCTGGCAAAACTGTTGTACCTGCTGCTCAGCATCGGCGCGGCGAAAGGCGCGCTCGGCGTTCGGCCTCAGTGGAGCTGTTTCATCCACCCATTGACCCTTGCAATCACCATAAACCCCTGTGGTGCTGATCAATACGAATTTCTCTGGCGGCTGGTTTTCGATGGCTTGCAGATAGTTCGTTATCCGGGTATCGGTTTTTCCCGTGCGCGGCGGCGGGGCGAGATAGATAACACGCTGCCTTGCAAGGTTGAGGTTATCCAGCGGTTGATCGAGATCGATTATCTCACAGGCTATGTTTCTGTTTGTGCATTCGCTAAGACTGTGCTCGCTGCTGACAAAACCGGTGACGGCAATGTTTTTATTTAGCAGTTGTAGTGCCAGTAATTTTCCGATGTAACCGCAACCTGCGATAGCGATGTGGGTATCATTAATCATGTTTTTTTGTTGATATATTATTTTGTTATCTGCAGTTACCTGTTTGCATAGTATTACATGCCGACATAAACGGATTCTTCGAAACGCGGTGTACACAGAGCGAGAAATATCAAACTGCTTTCCCCGATATTCTTAATTCTCTGGCGTTCCCCTGGAGCGATAATAACAACATCACCGGCAGTTACTACCTGTGCTTGAAGATCGCCGACTTCTACTTTACCAGTGCCCTCGAGTATCACATAACGTTCGGTTACACCAAGCAGGTTGTGCCATTGGGTTGTCTGTCCGGGTTCAACACGCGCTCTCGCTATCGATAATGCAGGGTCATCCGTGGTATTTGATAATTCAGTGATAAAACAGCCTTCGTCGAAAAAATATTCAGCGGAAAGGTCGAGTTTTTTAATGCATGATTTCATAATTTTTCCGGCGTTTAATGTGCCATTAAAGCATCATTCAAGCAGTGCCTGAATTGTACACTGATTAAACCTCTAAAGCAGACAGAGGGGTTTTCAGTTCCCTTTAATTCTAATTTAGAATGCCCGTATCCTGAATAAGTTTCAGCATTTCACAGGGGCAGCCAGTAACAACAAAAAAGCCGGACATTAGCCCGGCTTTTTTATATTCAAAAATCATTATCCAGTCAGAAGATTACTTCTTTTCTTCATCCTGGTCTTGCTCTTGAGACTGACTTATTACCTCTTTATCCTTTTATAACTCATGGACCTCCCTACGGTGGAAGCTTAACTATGAACGACATCACTGATAGTTCCTCACAATCAATACTGAATGTAGGAAATGACGCAGTGCTGCCACCAGGATTTACTCTTGATCCTGTGTACGTGGATGCAGGCGTACCTTCAGACCTTTCTAGTTATACCCTTGATCAGCTCTGGATGGGGTTGCATTCTGATGATGTCGTGTATGGTGGCGATGGTATCTATAGTGGGTTTCAAGTTGCAATGATATTCATCGATTTAGGTGGATCAATATTTGTTAGTGAATCAATACCCGGCTCAGCACCATCATTGGAAACCATTGATTTCGCCTTTTTCGACTTTGAACAATGGGCAGAGGGGGTGCTAGTGTTTGAAGCTGGCGGGATGCTGTCGAATAATTTCGTACCCGAGGTACCCGTACCATCTGCATTATGGCTCTTCGGATCAGGTCTTATTGGTTTGATTGGAATAGCTAGACGGAAATCTTGTATATGCTTGTTAACGTATCAGCGTGTATCCGTACGCCGCAGGACATTATGCCATCCTAAATATTCCAAGTTAAAACAATGGGCTACATATCAGTTAATTAAAAACGAACGAAAATGAACGAACAAGATACTAGATTTAATCCGCCACGCTGAATAATAATACACATTGTAAAATCCAAATGTTACTAAACGCAACCTTTATGGTTGGAGAGCAAAATGAAAAAAACTATTAGCAGCTTATTCCTTGCCGGACTAAGCATTATCTTCTCACAGGCCTGTCTTGCAGACGACGGTCGCACCGATTTGACTGGTCCAGGTGATGCGGAAGTCGAAGCCAATACCGGCTACCAGCACACGCTGTTTGATAGCGCTGATCAAAAATGTCAGCACTGCCATAATGACCTATACGATACCTGGAAGACTTCGATGCATGCGAAATCATGGGTAGATCCTATCTTCATGTCAAAGTATCAGGACTTCCTGCGTTTACAGGCCAGTAAGATAGGCATCGAAGGCCCT